>CANFNN010000037.1 GCA_947448095.1 Bacteriovoracaceae bacterium
AAAAGTTTTTAGGAAATACTCTTGATCTTCATCATGGTGGAATTGATCTCATGTTTCCCCATCATGAAAATGAAATCGCTCAATCTGAAGCGGCCAATAAATGCAGCTTTTGTCATAACTGGGCCCACAATGAATTCTTAAATTTCGGAACCGAGAAGATGAGTAAGTCTCTTGGGAACGTGATTACCATTCGCAAGTTTGTTGAGACCTACGGTGGGCAGGTTTTGCGGCACGTGCTTTTATCGGTTCATTACCGAGCTCGTTTGGAGTGGATTGACGAGGTTCTTCAAAGAGGGATTGATGAGGTCCGAAGAATTCATGAATTTGTGATTGAATCAAGAAGTTATATGGCGATTGGTCCTGGAGAGTGTGATCCAGAAATTGAAAAATGTATTGATAAGATGATGGATGAGCTATCGAATGATTTCAATTCGGCAGGTGCTCTCGGTCATTATTTTACATTTTTGAGATATGTGAAAAATGCCAAAGACCAATTAACTGAATCTTCCCTTAAGAAAATTCATGAAACAAATAATTTTGTCGCAGAAGTCTTGGGTCTTATTAATAAAAATCCTGAAGAAGTCCTTAAGCAGTTTCAGCAAAATGAGCAGAATACCTCAGCATCTGGTGTTGATGTGGCCTGGATTGAACAGCTGATTGAAGAGCGAAAAGTCGCCAAGTCCTCAAAAAACTGGGCACGCGCCGATGAAATTAGAAATGAGCTGAGTGCGAAAAAAATCGTTCTCAAAGATAATCCTGATGGCTCTAGCCAGTGGAAAATACAGAATTAGATACTGGTGGCTCTTTGGCCCCATTAGTGCCCTGTATTCTTTACAATCGCTTACACCCTATACTCACTCCGATTGCAGCGTGATATCCCTAATGGTAGTAATTCTTTACGTTTAACTATTAGGAGATATCCATGAAAATGCTCGTAGGACTTTTGTCTCTCGCTCTTTCATTTGCTTCAATCGCTTCAAGCGGTGAAACAAAGACTTTCAATTATGATGGCACTCAAAATTCAGTCGAGCTACTTCTCAAAGGTGATAAGACCCACACTGAATATCGCTATGAAACTCGCAACTCAGTTTGTTACAGAACTGAAATCATAGGCTACCGTACAATTTGTACTGGTGGTTACGGCGGCGGATACCCTGGCGGCGGTTATCCTGGTCCTCGTCCAGGTCCTAGACCAGGTCCAACTCCAGGGCGCACTTGTTATCAAGAACCAGTTTATCGTCAAGTTGCTTACGCATGTACAGAAACTGTAAGAATTCCTTTCGAAGTGAAGGATTTCGATGTTGATGCAAGAGTGATTGTTGATGTGACGAATCTTTCAGGTGCTATGACTGCTGGTGAGCAATTTGTTGTGACTCTTCAAGGTGACAATCTTTCTATCCAGACAGTTGGTTCTAAAAAATTCTTCCTTATGCTGAAAAAACAAGCTGCTCGCTCTAGCATGAATGGTTCAGTTAAATTTATTGATGGTCTTTACGCAATTGAGCTTATTGAAGCGGCTCCAGTTCTTAAAGCTCTTACAATGACAAATATTTCAATTGAGAATTCTGTTCTCAGCTTTGGAATTGGCCCAGTTGCTAGTCTCGCAAACATTGGTTTCTCACTTAATATTGTTAAAAAACGAATTGGTTCAGATACCGTTCTTTTTGACAGAGAGTTAGTTCTTTCAGAAGTTGTTATCAATGCTAGTAACACTGGTTCAGCTGCTGATGTTAACGTAGAAAAACTTGGTGTTAACTTGAGTGGTGGAAAGTATGGCCTAACAGCTAAAGCTTTCTTGAAAGCGGAAGGAACTCTGATGAATAAATCACAATTTGGTGATGCTACAGAGACATCTAGAACACTTATTTATTCAATTCGTTAATCTCGAAATGATAGGGGCCCGAAAGGGCCCTTTTTTTGGTCTTATTAGTTAAAGGCCGGCACGACCATCATAGCGCGTGGTGACTGCAGGTAAGAGTTTCCAAACTCCCTGACTACATTGCCTAAAGTATCCAGTTCGACAATCACGTTTCGGGTTCCATCTGCCACATAAATTTCGTCATTTTCACCAATGGCTATTCCACGGGGATCTCCAAATACTGCAGCATTGGAAATCAGTGTTGTCGCCCCAGTTAAAGTAGCAGTGTAAGTTTGAATCGTGTCGGTAGTTCCATTCCATCCTACAACGATTGTTCCAGTTGAAAGCTCGGCACAACCGTACGATGCTGTGGTTGCGGCAATCAAAGAAGTCGCTGTTGCTGTCGCAGTGAGAACCGTAGTGGAGTCTGGAGTGATTCTCAGTCCCGCTGTCGAAGAGCAAGAAAGCCATTTACCAGTTGAAAGACCAACTAATTGTTGCGTGTTAA
Source organism: Bacteriovoracaceae bacterium (assembly GCA_947448095.1). Lineage (GTDB taxonomy): Bacteria > Bdellovibrionota > Bacteriovoracia > Bacteriovoracales > Bacteriovoracaceae > Peredibacter. The sequence goes on from CANFNN010000037.1 coordinate 2,367, forward strand.
GGTGAACACTGGTGGGCCAAATCGTTGTCCACGTTTCTCTGATTCCATTGACCGAGAAACGCTCAATCGTTGGGCCTTCGCTGACAAGAATGTCGGCCGATGTTTTGAGTTGAGCGATCAGTAGAGGTGTTCCAGTTAAATAAGTAGTGTTGTTATAAAATGTTCTTACGAGTCCTGTTGCAACTGACAAAGCATCAACCCGATCTGGAGTTCCGTCTATGGCCATCAAAATTTCATTGGTTTCTGGTAGCCAAGTTAGTCCTGTAATGGAATCTCCCACTGGGTTTGGTAGTTGATAGAGAATTCGTTGAAAAACACCATCAGCATTAAATACGACTAAGCTGTCAGAGGTAAAGGATGCAACAACGATGTCACCTCTTGTTACCAATAACTCAGAGTAAGTCGCTTGTGGTTCTTGTTTCACTAAGCAGCCTGTGCTTACTAAAAGAAGAAGAAGATAAGGAAGATTTAAAAGTAGTTTTCTCATGCTCTAATTGTTCCATAGAGGCGAAAACGAAGGAAGAGCTGCAATTCCTACCGTAATTAAGAATTGTATTTAAACAACGCACAAATATTAAGAAGGTGTTAATAGTTTAAAGATTTAAGGCTTTTGACGGGTGAAATATTAAGACCGTCTTAACTTTTTCAAAGTATTTGTAAGCAAATATTTCCTTTTCGTTAATATTTAAATTCATTTGGTATATTAATCGAGAGGTACGAATTGATATTTAAATTACTTTTTTTTCTTACTTGTTTGATCTCTCATTCAGCTTTTGCTCAAGGGTATTTTTTGGGCCAAGCGGGCTATGGACAGCTTCATCAAAAAGCGGTCGCTTCCAATAACGTTTATCCTTCAGGTACTACCTACGGTATAGGTGGAGGATTTAGGCAGAATTTTTTTGAAATGGAAGGTCTCTTACAGAAAATGGATTTGGGTGGCGCGATTAACCACGATGGAGTTTCAAATACTCTCAAGCATGATCAGACGTCTTTTACGCTCGCTTTTAATTTTTATGTAAATAAAAGAATTTATGCTCGCTTAGGATATTCTTTAAATCGTATTGACCAAACGCTAGAAAAGAATGTTTCTTCTGCCTCAACTCAAGGGGCGATTAATGCATATGGAATGAAACAAAATGCCAATGCTGATGGAATGACTTATGGTGGTGGTTTTGTTCTTTATGATGGGAGCACGGTTGCCGTCTTTACCCAGTTTGAAAATTTAAATATGCCCAGTGCCGTTGCCAATGTGTGGAACGTTTCACTGGGAATTAGAATCTATTCTCGTTAGGTTAGTTCCGAATAATCCTGTGCCTTGTTCACAACTTTCAATTTATTTTTTGAATCAATTAAAAGCTCGAGTGGTCTTCCTCTTAAATTATAATTTGATCCCATACTATAGCCGTAGGCACCAGTGTCTTTAATTATAAGCAGATCACCGGCCTTCAGGGCCGGAAGTAGACGGTTGGATCCAAAGCAATCAGATGTTTCACAGATTGGACCAACAATATGGCATTCATGTTTGGCCTTCGCCTCATTGACAGGGATGAGATCATGAAAAGCCCCATAGAGAGAAGGGCGCATGAAATCATTCATCCCGCCATCTACAATCACAAAATGATTTTGTTCAGAGACTTTATTGCGCAGAACTTTCATGACGAAAATTCCTGCCTTGGCCACAATCCTGCGACCAGGCTCAAAAACCACTCGTGGTCTAAGATCTGTTTTTTTATAAAAGTGTTTTTCTAAACTTGCGGCCACAAGATTCATGTAGGTCGAGACACTTGGAAGTTTTTTCGTTTCATCTGGATGGTAATCAATCCCTAGGCCCCCACCAACGTCAAGAAACTCAAGTGGAGCTTTCGTTTTAAGTCCAACTTCACTTAAGCGCTGAATGGCTTTTTTTGTTGCCTTGAGATCAAGCAATTGGCTTCCAATATGAATTGAGAGACCCACAAGTTGTGAATGGCTCCAGTAATGAGATTGACCAAGTGTTTTAAGCACGTCTTTTTCGAGTAGCCCGAACTTATGAGTTTTATTTCCGGTCGAAATGTATTTATGAGTCTTTGGATTTACAACCGGATTAAGGCGAAAACAAATTCTGGCGATTTTCTTTAATCTTTTTGCACATGCATTGATCAGTTCTAATTCTTCAAGGGATTCTACGTTAAAAGAATTAAGCCCTTTGCCTGGAAGTTTGAGAGCAAATAGAATTTCCTCTTCCGTTTTTCCTACTCCTGAAAAGACAATTTTATTCGCAGGGATTCCCGCCTCGAGAGCGCGTTTAAGCTCTCCCCCTGAAACAATGTCAGCTCCAGAGCCAAGCTTGGCCAAAATTTTAATCAGTTCTTTGTTAGGGTTTGATTTCATGGCAAAGCATACGAGAGGATCAATCAAACCTGAGGCTTTTGCGCCCTCATAGAAAGTAGAATAATTCTTGCTTAAAATTTCTTCTGAATACAGAAAAAAAGGAGTCTTATGTTTGGCCGCAACACTCTCTATGTCTTGATGAGAGAATTGAAGCTTCTTTTTTTTATAATTGAGTTCTTTCACGGAAATACCACGCCTTTTCGCCATTCAATGACTTGATCAAGGGTTTGAGAATCTAGGACTTTATCATCATAGGCCACTCGGGCCAAGATATCAAAATGAGAAAGTGACTCAAATTCAATACCCGCTTCAGAGAAGATTTGATCAACCTGAGAAAACCCGTAGGTGAAGATACTGAGAACTTTGAGGACCGTTAAGTCTGCTTCCTGAAGTTTGTAAGCCGCTGCAATTGAACTTTTACCAGTTGAGATTAGGTCCTCAATCAAGACACATCTTGAGCCAGCAGGCGCAAAGCCCTCGATGGCGTTCTGACGGCCATGATCCTTGGATGAACTTCTCACATAAATCATAGGAAGTTTCATTTCATAGGCTATCCAAGCGGCCCAAGGGATTCCTGCCGTAGCTGTTCCAGCAATAAAATCCAGTTTTAAGTTTTCAAGTTTTCGGCAAAAGGCTTTCACGATGAATTCACGAGATTCAACTGTTGAAATCAAGAGTCTATTGTCACAATAAACTGGAGATTTTATGCCCGAGGTCCAAGTGAATAAATCATTTGGTCTTAGAAAAACGGCTTTTTCTTTTAAAAGAATTCGGGCCACGGCCTGAGCATCATTCATATTATTTTCCTTGAAGAATATCCCAAAGAGCTTGTTTTGGGTTCGTGCTTTGAGTGATAGGGCGACCAATCACCATATAATCAGTACCAATGTTTATTGCTTCTATGGGGGTCATGACTCTCTTTTGATCATTTAAATCATTGCCACTTGGTCGGATCCCCGGAGTCACGGTTAAAAAACTTCTGCCTAAAAGTTCTTTAATCGCTTTGACTTCTAGGGGGGAGGATACGATGCCATCAAAGTGGCAATCTTTTGCCAGTTTTGCATAATGAAGGACTGAAGATTCAACCGTGCCCTGAATCTTTTGGTCATGATTCATTTGTTCTTGAGTGGTACTGGTTAATTGAGTCACAGCGATCAAAAGAGGGCGGTTCGGAAGCTTTTCAATTGCTTCAAAACTTTTCTCCATCATCACTTTTCCACCGGCCGCGTGAACGTTCACCATATCAATCGGTAAACGTGACAGCGACTTGAGCCCTTGGGCTACGGTATTTGGGATATCATGAAGCTTGAGATCCAAAAAGACTTTAAGGCCAAGGTCTTTGGCCTTAAAGACAGCGTCTGGCCCAATCGAATAGAAAATTTCCATTCCGATTTTTACCCAAACATTTTCACCGGCCAAATCGTTCAGCAATTGGTGGAATTTTTGTGGGTCTTGAGTATCAAGAGCGACAATGATTTTCTCCGCTGGAATCATGCGAGAGGCTCCATTGTGTAGGTGCTTCTTTCAATCGTTTTTAAAAGTGCTTCAGTCGTATCAAGTGACGTCAAACAAAGAAGTCCTCTTTCTACGGCACATCGTCTCATTTTAAAACCGTCTGATTCAACGTTTTTACTTTTTGAAATAGTATTAATGATTAAAGAAATTCTTCCAGACTTAATTTCTTTAAGAATATCATTTTCAGATTGGCCAATTTTATCAACCGTCTTAACCTGAATTCCTTCGTCTCTCAGAAGTTTTGCTGTTCCCGCTGTCGCTACAAAATCAAAGCCAACGCTATAAAAGCGTTTGAAAAGTTTTAAGGCTTCTTCTTTATCTAAGTCATTAATGGTTGCTAGGATGGTTCCAGAGTCAGGGATAATCATTCCTGCCGCCACAAAAGCTTTGTGAAGTGCTTTCTCAAATACTTTATCTTTCCCCATGACCTCACCAGTTGATTTCATCTCTGGCCCAAGTGCGATTTCTACGTCAGAGAGTTTTGCGAAGGAAAAGACCGGAACTTTAACGGCAATATCATCTTTCGGTTCAAGTGTGCCATGAAAGAGACCTTGCTTTATTAGGCTCTCACCTAATAAGGCCTTAGTCGCTACTTTTGCCATCTGAACGCCAGTCACTTTAGAAAGAAAGGGAACTGTTCTTGAAGCTCTTGGATTGACTTCAATCACGAACACGTCACCTTGATAAATCACGAACTGAAGATTCACTAGGCCTTTAATGTTCAGAGCTTTAGTAATAGTAAGGGTAGTGGCCGACAGGCGGTCTAAAATATCTTTAGAAACCGTTTGGGGAGGATAAACAGCAATTGAATCTCCGGAGTGAACTCCCGCTTTTTCAATATGCTCCATAATTCCTGGAATAAAAACAGTCTCACCATCACAAATGGCGTCAACTTCCATCTCTCGTCCAATCATGTATCGATCAATTAGTACCGGATGCTCAGGATTTATCTGAACGGCCCTTTTCATATAATCTAATAGCTCATCTTCGTTATAAACTATCTCCATCGCGCGACCACCCAGCACATAGGAAGGTCTTACGATGACTGGAAATCCAAGGTGGGCAGACTTTTCAACAGCTTCATCTACCGAGGTCACTGTGCAACCAAGTGGCTGAGCTATGTCGAGACCTCGAAGAAGTTCTTCAAAGCGCTTACGGTTTTCGGCGCGGTCGATATCATCAACCGAAGTGCCGAGGATTTTTACCCCACGTTTTGACAAAGGTTCGGCCAGATTGATTGCGGTTTGGCCACCAAACTGAACGATGACACCAATTGGTTTTTCACGTTCCACGACATTGAAAACGTCTTCAACCGTTAAGGGTTCAAAGTAAAGTCTGTCCGAGATATTAAAATCGGTTGAAACGGTTTCTGGGTTATTATTGATAACGATTGCTTCATAACCCATTGAGCGAATGGCATCGATGGCGTGAACTGTCGCGTAGTCAAATTCAATCCCTTGACCAATTCGTATTGGACCAGAACCTAGAACGATAACTTTTTGTTTGGTTGATTCTAAAACTTCATCTTGAGATTCAAAGGTTGAATAATAATAAGGAGTCGTCGATTCAAATTCTCCGGCACAAGTATCAACCATTTTGAAAACTGGCATGATGCCATGTTTTTTTCGCCACTGATAAAAATCACTTTCTGGTTCTTGGAAGAGTTTTGAAAGGTAGATATCCGAGAACCCTTGGCGCTTGGCCTGGCGTATGGTCTCAGGAGTTTTTCCTTTTTCTAAAAGAAGTTTTTCAGTTTTGATAATGTTTTGAATCTTTCTTAAAAAGAAAAAATCTATTTTTGTAAGCTCGTTGATTGACTCTGCAGTCATTCCCTGGCGAAGACCTTCTGCCACTGCAAACAGGCGCTCGTCATCTTGTTTAAGAATCTTTTCAGTGATTTCTGCGATCGATTTACCTTTCAAAGAGGGAAGCTCCAAATGGTAGAGACCCACTTCTAGTGAGCGAACAGCTTTGAGAAGTGACTCTTCAAGGTTTCTGCCGATTGCCATCACTTCGCCAGTCGCCTTCATTTGAGTTCCAAGCCGACGATTGGCAGTAACGAATTTATCGAAAGGAAAGCGCGGGATTTTAAAAATAACGTAATCTAAAGCTGGCTCAAAACAAGCAAAAGTTTTTTTCGTTACTGGATTAATAATTTCATCCAGAGTCATACCAATGGCAATTTTTGCAGCAATTTTAGCAATCGGATAGCCTGTGGCCTTGGATGCCAAAGCCGAAGACCTAGAAACTCGAGGATTCACTTCAATCACGTAGTATTGAAACGAATGAGGATCCATGGCGTATTGAACGTTGCATCCTCCTTCAATTTTCAAGGCGCGGATGATTTTAAGCGCTGAGCTTCTTAGCAGTTGATATTCTTTATCACTAAGAGTTTGGCTTGGGGCCACAACGATTGAATCCCCGGTATGGACTCCTACAGGGTCAATGTTTTCCATGTTACAAACAATGATACAGTTATCACGGCGATCGCGAATAACTTCATATTCCACTTCTTTAAAACCTGCAATGGATCGTTCAATTAAGCACTGACCAATAGGAGAAGCAGCAATTCCTGAATTGGTAATATGAATGAGTTCTTTTTCGCTCAGGGCGATCCCGCCACCCGTACCACCAAGAGTAAAGGCCGGTCTCACGATCAGCGGATAGCCAATTTTATTCGCGAACTCTAATGATTCATCGATGTTGGTTACGATACGACTATCAGGAACAGGTTCCCCAATTTCGCGCATAAGGTCTTTAAACAATTTTCGATCTTCCGCTTTTTGAATGGTATCAATTTTACAACCCAGAAGTTGAACACCTAGGCGTTTTAAATGCCCTTCTTCTTCAAGTTTAACAGCCAAATTGAGAGCTGTTTGTCCGCCAAGGGTTGGAAGTAGCCCATCAGGTTTTTCTTTATGAATTATTTTTAAAAGAAATTCTGTCGTAAGAGGTTCGATGTAAACCTTATGAGCAGTTTCTTTATCAGTCATGATAGTGGCCGGGTTTGAATTCACCAGGACTACTTCAATTCCTTCTTCAATCAGAGATTTTACGGCCTGAGTGCCAGAGTAATCAAACTCAGCTGCTTGACCAATCACGATTGGACCAGAACCAATAACCAAAACTTTTTTAATTTGAGGATTTTTTCCCATTTCTAGTTCCTTATTGCTTTTAAAAAATCATCAAATAACCAATTCGTATCTTCAGGACCAGGGCAAGCTTCCGGGTGATATTGAACCGAGAATGCCGGCAAAGTTTTATGCTTAAGGCCCTCGATCGATTTATCATTGATATTAATTTGGGTTATTTCGAGATCAGAAGTTGCTACGGATTTTTCTGTCACCGCGTAGCCGTGATTTTGAGAAGTCATAAAGACTTTATCCAGTTTTAGGTCTTTTACCGGATGGTTTCCACCTCGGTTACCGAATTTCATTTTTTCAGTATCTGCTCCGTTAGCAAGAGCAAAAAGTTGATGTCCCATACAAATAGAGAACATGGGATAGGTTTTTTGAAGAGATCTAATCACTGGTAGTACTTCAGTTATGTCCTTAGGGTTTCCCGGACCATTTGAAAGCAATATCCCTTGCGGTCTGTAACTTTCAATCATATCAACCGTGGCGTTCCAAGGCACCACAACGACGTCGCAGTCTCTTTTTAAAAGAGAGCGAAGAATATTTTTTTTGTATCCAAAATCCATCATCACTATGCGTTTGCCTTCACCTGGGAAATGAATTGGGTTTTTGGTCGAGACCCTGGCAATCTGATCTGTTCCCATGGAGCGTGATAAAACCAACTGAATATTATGCAGGGGATAGTCCACTGGGACTAACACAGCTTTCATCACACCACGATCGCGTATTTTTTTTGTCAATTCTCTAGTGTCGATCCCAGCGATGGCCGGAACTTTGAAGCGTTTTAAAAGTTCTCTCAGCGAGTATTCGTTTCTCCAGTTGGATCCTTCCTCTGCACATTCCCTGACTACCATTCCTTTCAGAACGGGTGAGAGAGATTCGAAATCATCTTTATTCACACCATAGTTACCAATCAAAGGGTAAGTCATCACCACAATCTGATCACAATAAGAGGGATCAGAAAGTATTTCCTGATATCCAGTCATACTGGTGTTGAAAACAAGTTCTCCTAAAGAGAACATGCTATCAATGTCGAACCCGACTGATTCTCCGAGATATTCTTCGCCTGTCTCGAGCACGAGCTTTATCTGTTTCATTAGGTTCTCCCTTTCATGGTCCATTCCAAAATTGCCATTCTTGCCGCTACGCCATTATTCATTTGTTTAAAAATTCGAGATTGAGAGTGTTCGACCATATCATCAGATATTTCTACACCGCGGTTAAAAGGTCCGGGATGGAGAATGATGGCATTCTTCTTCATGCTTAACTGTCTTCGGTGATTCATACCATATTGATGGTGATAGGCCTTTGGGTCTAGGTCAAGATTCTCGTGACGCTCGAGTTGAATTCTTAGCATCATGACGGCATCAACTTCAGGGAGTATTTGATCAAAGTCTGATTTCTGGACATTAGGCTCATTTACTTCAGGGATAAGCGAATCTGGGCCACAGAGATAAATTTGCATGCCAAATATTTTTGCTGCCACCATCAAAGAGCCTGCGACTCTTGAGTGTTTGATATCGCCGCAGACGGCAATTTTTAAACCGGCCAGGATTTCAAATTCTTGAAACAGTGTTAATAGATCAAGGAGCCCTTGTGAAGGGTGCTCATATTTTCCCGCTCCTGCATTAATCAGAGGAAGCTTTAGGAAAGGTTTCATTTGTTCAATAATGTGGTCATCAGCGTGACGAAAAATCAGCCCATCCACACCGAGGCTCTCTAGTGACTTCAAAGTGTCATAGACAGTTTCTCCTTTTTTTACACTGGAATGTTCAGGTACAAAATTCACGATGTCGGCACCCAAGCGCTTGGCAGCGATTTCAAATGAGCAGCGGGTTCTTGTGCTCGGCTCATAAAAGACATTGGCAAATATTCGGTTTTGTAAAAGATGATGAATGACTTCGGGTCGGTGTTGGTTTTGAAAAAAGAATTGCGCCCTGTGAATGAGGGATAATAGCTCGGACTGGGAGAAACTAGAGAGAGACAGGAAATGCTTGATCATTCTTCTCCTGAAGTAGCTTTGAATTGTTGAAAGAAAATTGAAAAGGAATAGAGTTTACTAACGACTTGAAGGCGTGATAATTTAAATTGATGCAGGGAAGCATCGAACACATAAGACTATCCTAGACTGAAGATTAAGCTTAATTTCCATCAACCGCGACCGTTTTGCAAGAGTAAATATATGACAACGAAATTCAAATTAGAATCGTCTTTTCTGCCTATGGGAGATCAGCCTTTTGCGATTGAAAAACTCACGCAAGCCTTCAAAGACAAGCAGCCATTTCAGACACTTCTGGGCGTCACGGGCTCTGGAAAGACCTTTGCCATGGCGAACATCATCCAGAACCTTGGCAAAAAAACTCTTATCCTAGCTCCCAATAAAACGCTCGCGGCCCAGCTGTTTGGTGAGTTTAAGGAGTTTTTCCCTCATAATGCTGTTGAGTACTTCGTTTCTTACTACGATTACTACCAACCGGAAGCCTATGTGCCAGGATCTGATACGTATATTGAAAAAGATTCGGCCATTAATGATGAGATTGATAAACTCCGCCATTCAGCGACCCGTTCCCTTTTTGATCGCGAAGATGTCATCGTGGTGGCTTCGGTAAGTTGTATCTATGGTATTGGAGCACCCGAAGAATATTATAATCAACGTATCATTCTTTTTAATCAGGACAAGCTAGATCGAGATGAATTTCTCAGGAGACTTGTAGAGATTCAGTATCAAAGAAATGACGTGGACTTTCACCGGGGAACTTTTAGAGTGAGAGGAGACGTGGTTGAAATCTTTCCTGCCTATGAAGAATCTCAAGTTGTGCGTATCGAGTTTTTTGATGATGTCATCGACGGGATTTCAATCATTGATCCCTTGAGAGGAAAGGTGATTCAATCCTTAAGCCGGGTAGATATTTATCCAAAAAGTCACTATGTGGTTGGGAAAGATAAGTTGAAGCTTGCGATTGAAAAAATAAAACTTGAGCTGCGCGAGCGGCTCAAGGAACTTGAATCCCAGAATAAATTAGTGGAAGTGCAGCGTTTGCAGCAGCGAACACTGTTAGATCTGGAAATGCTTGAAGAGATGGGGTTTTGTCCCGGGATTGAAAACTACTCTCGGCATATGTCGGGTGCAAGTGCGGGAGAGCCACCACCAACTCTCATTGATTATTTTAAGAAAGATTTTTTAATGATTGTAGATGAATCCCACGTCACAATTCCTCAGGTTGGAGGAATGTACAAAGGGGACAGGGCGAGAAAACAAAACTTAGTCGACTATGGTTTTCGCCTCCCAAGTGCTTTAGACAACCGTCCTTTAAACTTTCCTGAGTTTGAGTCCAAAATGGATCAGGTTCTTTTTGTTTCGGCCACTCCGGCCAAGTATGAACTTGAACAGACTCAAGGTGAGTACGTTGAACAAATTATTCGTCCGACCGGACTTCTAGATCCCATCATTGATTTTAAAGACGCTAAAAACCAAGTTGATGACATGCTGATTGAGGCCAAAAAAGTCATCGCTAAAGGACATAGGGTTTTAGTCACAACTTTAACTAAGCGTCTGGCCGAGGAATTGACTAGCTTCTATAAGGGCGTAGGAATGAGGGTGAAGTACCTTCATTCTGAAATTGAAACGCTTGAGAGAATGGAGATCATTCGGGATCTTCGCTTAGGTGAGTTTGATATTCTAGTAGGGATTAATCTCTTGCGTGAAGGATTAGATATCCCAGAGGTCTCGCTGGTAGGAATCTTGGATGCAGATAAAGAAGGGTTTTTAAGGTCCACTCGCTCCTTGGTTCAGACCATTGGCCGTGCCGCCAGGAACTCGGAGGGAAGGGTCATACTCTACGGCTTCAAAAGGACACCCAGTATTGACGAGGCCATGAAAGTCACTGCTGAGCGGCGAGAAAAGCAAGGGCAATATAATGTTATCCATGGAATCACCCCGAAAACCATCCTTAAGAAAGTGAGTGGGGGCGTGATTGAGATTCTCAGAGGAGTCAAGAAAACTGATAAAAAAGGGCGGGTTAAGGAAAATTCCGAGCAAGTTCTTTCTCCTCAGGCAATTGATGCTAAAATAGTACAGTTAAAACAAATGATGAAAGAGGCTTCTCAAGGATTAAGATTCGAAGAAGCGGCAAAATTAAGGGACGAAGTGAAAAAATTAACAGACCTGAGATTCATGCTATGAAATTTTTTTTCATTCTCGTGTGTTATTCAGGCCTAGTCTTTGCCCAAACGAAGACAGAAAATTTTGTCATTCAGATTCATGACCGGAGTATGTCGATTCTTTCACCGGAAAAGAAGAGAGCTATTTTTTCTGCACTCGTTGAGAATCAATCTCTTTCCGATCAAGTGGGTAAGTTCACAGTGAACGGTAAATTGTTAAAATTTGTTTCCGTCAAATCTGGGCAAACTGAACCGGTCGAAATTGAAAATAAAACTCCGTATAATGTGGTGTTTGTGCCTGTTAGTCCTGCATTTCAAGAAGCTGAATTAATCTTTGGCAAGAAGGCCTATGAAATCCCATCAAAAAAATAATATTCAAAAAGTGATCCTAGTCATATCTGACCTGCATTTAAGTGCTGGTAAGATGATTAAGGGGAAACGAAATCTCCTTGAAGATTTTCACTACGATAACGAGCTGATTGATTTTTTAAAGTATTATGCTGAAGGTGATTATAAAGATCTACCTGTAGAGTTAGTCATTAATGGTGATTTCTTAGACTTTCTAGCGGTTCCCTATGTGGAATTTTATGATGATGAGTTCTGGAGCGAAAAAGCCGCGTTAGCGAAGCTAAAAATGGTCATGGCCGCTCACAAGGGGGTCATGGAAGCGCTTAAGCAATTTATTGCAAACCCTGAGAAGAATATTGTTTATATCATCGGAAACCATGACGCTGAATTTGTGTTTGATTCATTAAAAGAAGAGTTCTTGTCCTATTTTGGCGAAGATTCGGTTCGCATCAGTCTTTCCAACAGCGTCACAACTCATATTCCAACTAAAGGTGTTTCGATTCAACACGGTCATCAGTACGAAAGGGCCCATGATTTTGATCAGGAAAATGCCGTGATTGAAACTTTGAATGGGGAGAAATACTTTATTCCACCTTGGGGCTCTTATTACGTCACTAATGTCATAAATAAATATAAGCAAGAGAGAAGTTACATCAATGGCGTCAGGCCCATTAAGCATTTTCTTATCCATGGACTTCTATTCGATACTTTTTTTACGCTGCGATTTATCCTGTCTAATATTTATTATTTTGTGATGGTACGGTTTTGGCACTTTTATATGATGAAAAAAAGTTTCAAACAAATTTTTCAAGACCTTTACCGAGAGCTTGAGCTGTTTCAAGATTACGAAAGTCTTACTCGTCAGTATTTTGAAAAAAAACCAGATTCACGAGTCCTCATTGTCGGCCATACCCATAATCCGGCACTCAGGATTTTTAGTGATGGAACAATTTTTATCAATACGGGCACGTGGACTAGAATGGTTAACTTGGATCTGGGTCAGTGGAATTATGGCAGTGTCCTT
>CANFNN010000038.1 GCA_947448095.1 Bacteriovoracaceae bacterium
AACAGTTGGTTCGTAAGGGTGAAGATCCAATTGCTTTTGACCATGACTGCCGCGAAGGAATTTGCGGAATGTGTTCAATGATGATTGATGGCAAAGCTCACGGTGGATTTAAAAACACTACGACTTGTCAGGTTCACATGCGCCTTTATAAAGACGGCGACACGATCATGATCGAGCCGTTTCGTGCCATGGCCTTCCCGATTGTAAAAGATCTGGCAGTTGACCGTGGTGCAATTGATAAAGTGATGATTGCTGGTGGATACATTTCTGCCAACACAGGTAATGCTCAAGACGGAAACGCCATCTTGATTCCGAAACCAATTGCTGATGAAGCTATGGATGCTGCTGCCTGTATTGGTTGCGGTGCTTGTGTTGCAAGTTGTCCGAATGGTTCGGGAATGCTTTTCATGGGTGCTAAAATTTCTCAACTTGCCCTTCTTCCTCAAGGCCAGCCTGAAGCACCTCAACGTGCTTTAAAAATGGTTCATGAGCATGATGGACTTGGTTTTGGAAACTGTACCAATCACGCTGAATGTGAAGCGACTTGCCCGAAAGGCATTTCAATTGAACACATTGCCCGCATGAACCGTGAATACCTGAAAGCGGCTTTCACGTACCACGAAAAATCTCGCTCAGAAGTTTAAGTCTTATAGGCCCCTCTTCAGAGGGGCTTTTTTTTTACATTCACCCCTCCTAAAGTTCTTTTGCTCTGTCCCTACTCACCCAAGAAATAAAGCTGTTGCCTGTTTATAACCTGGTACCAAAGTTGGATGTCTATTTGTGACTTTGACAAATACGTCAATTTGACATATAATGGAGCCGCAAATGGACCGGGTTGATTTCACGCCTGTGCTTAAAATTTTGCCCAAATTGCCACCCCATATTCTTTCAAAACTAATGATGTGGGCAAAAGGTGTGAATACTGAGGGAATAGAGGAGATGAGAAAGATTCCTAGCTATAACGATGAGGCACTAAAAGGCCAAAGACTAGGACAACGCTCCATACGACTCAATCGGGCCTACCGGGCGATCTATTCCATGCACTTCGACGGAACAATAAGAATCATTTTCATTGAAGAGGTTAATAAGCATGAGTACTAAAAAACCCAAATATGGTCTAAAAGAATTAGAGAGAGACTATGGACCACTAACATTTTCACGCGCCCTAGAATCGTACCGTCTTTGTGAAGAAATTCCTCAAAAAGACTTCGCCAAATTCTTAAAAATCTCCTCCGCCTCCCTTTGCGATCTTGAAAAAGGCCGACGCATTCCAAGTCCTAAGCGAGCAGCGCAAATCGCCCGCAGACTCAAAGAGCCAGAATCCTTCTGGGTCCAACTGGCCTTGCAGGATCATTTGAATGAGGCGGGATTAGATTTAAAAGTCTCGGTGGCGTCTTAATCAGGCACTCAGAATTATCCGGCACTTATTTTTTAAGCGAGTAAAAGTCTCCGTACTTAAGGGTGCACTCAAGGAAAGCCCGACTCTCACGTCCCGCCTTTTCGACATGGCCCCTTTAGGATCAACATAAAGCACAGTCCCAAAGATATCTCGCCCCAGTGATCTTTGATCAATCGCCTTGATCCAGAAGTGATCATAAGGCCGGAGAAAATCTTTATTCATGCCTGAGATCAAAACCCCAATTCCATGCTCCGAGACATCAATCATTCTGACCTCTAGACCTGGAGTCGACTCTTTCATGGATCTGGCAAAACGCTTAATCGATAAAGACATATCCAAGTCAAATGGCAAAACGTAGCGCTCAGTGGTTCGCATGGCGAGTGCTTTCACATCTGTGGGAAGGGTGCAGATGAGATGATCCCCAAAAACTTTAAACTCGAGCAATTCGAGTTTAAAAAGAATGGTTCGGTATCTGAGGCGAATAAAAATGGGATTATTGGCACTCACCATCGTCAGCGAGCCAGTCTTAAGATGGATGAGATTATGAATCTCGTCATATTGACCAAGGATAATCGGGAAAACATCTCGCTCTCCCAAATCATTCATCTGCCAGATCTCTCCGCCGAAGACCACACCTCTTTGAATTGCAGCTTTAATGTCATCTTGTTTTTCAAGCGTCTCTAGTTTTGAGAAGTCCACACAACATCCTTGTATGAGAATCTGAGCAATGCTCGAATAGTTCTATCGACATTGTTTAGCGATTTATTTAAGATAGGCCTATCTTACTTAATTTAAAGGCTTCTTTCGGATGAATATATCTCTTTCACTTATTGCTTTAGGTCTTCTTGTGCTCTCGGCTTTGGTCAAAGCAGCGAACCTTATTTAGCCCATGCTTGCTCCCATTTCTCTTTTGATTCTGGCGATGATCTCAATCCAAACAGGAGCGGGACTTGCGAAAAATCTTTTTCCAGTGACAGGAGCGGCCGGTGCCACAAGCTTTAGATTATTTTTTGCCAGTGCCATTCTTTGGGCGATCTGGAGGCCTTGGAGATTTTATTTTCAAAGAGCGCATTTAAAAAACTTATTTATCTACGGCTCCTCGCTTGGACTGATGAATCTGACGTTTTATTTTGCTCTGGAAAGAATCCCTTTGGGTCTGGCGGTGACGCTTGAATTTATCGGGCCTCTGGCCCTCTCAATATTCTCTTCCAGACAAAAAAGAGACTTCTTCTGGGCACTCCTGGCCGGCGCCGGCGTCTACATGGTCATGCCTCAAGGAGAATTGAATCATGCGACTGATCCTATAGGTATTGTCTTCGCTCTCACCGCTGGTATGTTTTGGGCCTTCTATATCTATTTTGGCAAAAAGGCCGGGCAAGATAATCACGGAGGAATCACTGCTGCGGTAGGGATGAGTTTTGCGGCCCTCGTCGCGATTCCTTTTGGGGTCATGATCGATGGGGATAAACTTTTAAATCTGAGTATTATTCCTCTGGCTATTTTAGTCGCCGTTCTCTCCAGTGCTCTGCCATATTCACTTGAAATGTATTCCTTAAAAAAAATGCCCACCAAAACGTTTGGTATTCTTCTGAGTCTTGAGCCCGTGATTGCTTCATTTGTAGGGCTGATTTTTCTGAAGGAGCTTCTGACAGTGACTCAATGGTTTGCGATTGTGTGTGTGATGCTCGCCTCTTTAGGCAGCTCTATGACAGCATCTAAGAAATATTAACGAGTTCTTTTTCTTTTTTCATTTCCTTTCTGAGAGCTTCAAACAGAATATCACTCAGAGGCATACTGGCCAAAAACCCGATGTTCAAAATGTTTTTTATTCCCTTATCTGAAATATGGCGAACACTAAAAATGGCACTCTCTTTATGTTCAAGATCGTTAATCTTGATTAAGTTAAAAACCGTATTGCGCATAAAAAACTCTCGCTTCGAGCTAATAACCCTGACCCCTATTCCGCGCTCGGAAATATTCTCTAAAACGACCTCTACGTCCTGGGCGGTCCCCCCAGAGAGTACTCTCAGAGTCAGCTTCGGAGCATTTCTTTCAGGGATGGCAGTACGCTCAAATTTTCGCTCTTCAATCGCCTTGGCTTCTTTAGGATAAAGACAGCTCATCTGATTATTAGAAACTTTATAGTCATCGGGGTTAATTTTAAAAACAAGATTTTTATAATTGAGTTTGATGTAAACAGGGAATTCATTTTCAAACTCAAAAGGAAGAGTTGTATGAAAAATCATGGCATCGTTTAAAGCTTCCAATTTTTTGATGTGGTAAATTTCTCGCTTGCAGGGAACTGTTTGCCAAATAATTCCTATCTCCTGAACAGGGGCTTTTTTCACCATTTTGATGATTTCATCTTTATGTGCCAGAAGACGGTAATTATCCATTGGGACTTATTATACAGATCAATCCCAAGCTTTACCTCAAATTTATAAATCCTTTGATTCCAATGAATTGGAATCAGGCGAAATCAATCGCCTAAAGTAGATAGGTCGGAGGCTGCCTCATTTAGCTGTCAAAAATGAGGAGGGCGCAGTGAATGCGCCCTCTTGAGAGACTTATTTTTTGAATTCTAACTGGTAGGATTTTTCCATGACTGGGATTTTGGCATTCATGAGGTCCCCATTCACATTCAAGGGAGCTGTGAGTTTAAGGGAAATCGCATTTTTCTTCACCAGATCATTTTGCATGATGCCTGAGAGGTTTAAATTGAGACTTGTTCCCGCTACTCCCGCGCGCTCAGAAGGATAACTCGCCTTTAACTCAGCAACCGTTTTATTTCTGCCAATTTTAGGTTTAGCCGTGATGGTGGCCTCAACTGATCCCATGGCCGAGATACTTCCATCGATGACAAGACTCAGGAGACTCGTGTCCTGATTAAAGGAGACGTCTTTAAAATTCACCGGAAAGGCCGGGGCTACCATATTCAGATCCAGAATTTCAAATACAATTTCGCCTTCAAGACTAATCTCTTTATCTGATTCCACTGCCTTCACATTTTTCTTTTTCAAAAAGACCAGGACCTCTGGCTCCTTTAGCAGTTTAACTTCTGTGACGAATTTATCAAATTTAGCGTCCAAAGCCGCAACCGAAATATTGAGTGGAAATTCTTCCACTAATCCGTTGGTCTGAAAGTGCACAAGAATTTCACCCGTTAATTTTTTCGCTTTTGATTCATCTCTGTATTGAGTGCGCTGACAAGCATACCCTTCTTGACGGTAGTGAGTTTCATTTCCACACACTTGCTCAGAGTAAGGAACATCCCGGCAATCATTGTGACCTGGAACATTCTCGCATCGGCGACGAGGAACGTTGCTGCATTCTTGGTCAGTATAACTCACATCACGACAAATTCTCTCACCGGGAACTGTCGAGCACGACTCTCCACCACCAACAGTCTGACAAGACTGGCCCCCACCGACTGTTTGACAAGATTGATGCCCTTGGGGATTGGTGTGGCAAACTTCACGCGTTGGTCTTTCGGTACAAACTTCCCGACTTGGTCTTTCGTGGCAAACTTCTCGACTTGGTCCTGAGTGACATTCTTCACGCGAGCGAGTGACGTTGCGGCAAACACGCTCATCTTCACTCCAGCAATTTTCAGAGGAAGGAATCCAGCTGCACTGCTGACGGTATCTGGTTACGTCGTGGCAATCATAACTTTGATAAGGCACGTCTCGCGTACAAGTTGAGGGCACCTGATAAGGCACGGGTCGAGTGACATTAATATTTTGCTCAATCTTAATCACCTCCGAGTTTTGTCCTCGAAAAGTAAGCTGAGAATTCACCTGGGCCAGTGAACTGAAACTGAGAATGGTAAAAAAAAGCGCGCTAAGAAATCGCATGGACACCCCTGTAGGTTAATAAATTGGCACTCTTCCTGAGTTGATTAGGTAAGTATTGCAATTTATTTGCCATCACTTTTTTGTAAAATTTTCACTACTTAATGCGCGACCACAAAGTGACCGGTGCCAAAGTGGAAAACAACGCACTGCCCATTACAAAAATCCTATTCGGGTTACAATTTGAGAATACAAACACTCTTGGGAGTCTCGATGCGCTCATGTCTATTGCTTTTGGCCTTGGTTACTTTTCCCGTTTTTGCCTGCCCCAATCTTGCTGGAGTCTACACAAGCTGCCGCTCTTCTACTGATACGGGTTCCCTAAGCCAGTTAGTGATAGAACAAAAAATTGTGAATAAATATGTTCAATACACCTTCACCACACAAGAAGTGAAAGTTGATAGCAACCCAAGAGTCGAAAAATATACTGCAGATGGAAAAATGAAGATTGTTGCTGATACTGATCCAGATACTGGCATCATGATGAAAACGGAAACACTTACAAATTGTCAGGATGATTTTTTAAATATCAAAATGAATGCAACTGTTGATTCTGAATCGCTAGCGAATATTACGATTAAAACTTTTAAGGAAGGAAATCGTCTGACTCAAATTTTTAGTGGCGTCAGCATGGGAAATCCAGTCACTGATACGATTGTCTGTGAATAGATTCTAAGGCGTCACTTCATCACAGACAACTTCAGCAACTTTAGCATTGGCCGCATCAATTAAGTGACCTTCAAGCGCCGCCTCATCAGTACAAGATTTTAGAATAATCTGAAGTCCGCCTCCCACACCGTCAAAACGATCTTGTCTTCCAAAAGCTCCACACTTAATTCGTGTATGGGCCAGAGGAATAATTTCATTTTGGTTTACGACTAAAGCTTCATCAGAAATTTGAAGAGTCTCAATTCCCTCGACACGAACTTCTGCATTTTTAAATGAACAGTTTAGTGACCCGGCAAACGCGTTGGTTTGAAGAGCTGAGATGACTAGCATTAAAAGACTCGCACCCATAAACTTTTTCATTCCGTCCTCCAAATTGTTTCGGGAATATAAAAGGTGTAACACACTCCAAACCACCATGTAAGAAGTGCATTTTGGCACTAGGATGTTTTTTTTAGCCCGCATAAACGGATATTTTTTACAAAGTCTTGCCAAAACTTGTGCCGTGCCCCCATTTTTGTCTTATAAACACGGCCAATGAAAAAGCTCATCCTCACTTTTGCACTCATGGTGTCTGTTAACCCAAATCAATCTTGGGCGCAAAACTATGACCTTAAAGTCTCTTCCTTAATTGAAACTTGTGATTTTATCCATAAAGATGAGTTCAGTTTCCGTCCTATATTGACGCTGATTCAGGAAAGTCTAAAAACCAAACTCGAAGGTGATAAAGAGTGCTCGGGCCCTATGGCCCAGCTCAACAGCCAGTTAATCGATTTAGATACCCTGTTCTCAAAAAGTATTTCAGAAAAAGACAAAAAGCTCCTGACCCAAGATGCCCAAAGACAATACCTCAGTGACCTTATGGGCGAAGTCGCGACCCTGAATCCTGCCAATCCGAGCGACGCCGCTAGGATCGTGGTGCTGCAAACCCTGATGGATACAGTGAAGCAAGGCTTAACCACAGTCGGAGTTGAAGCCTCTGTGGCCTCGATGGAAGATAATCAAAACTCACAACAAACAATTTCTTCGTATTGGGAAAAAGTTTACGCCCAATCCTCAGTCGCTTTAACTTCACTGAACAGTATGCCGGATAAGTGCGTGGATAAAATTGGCGGCTGGAAGCAGCTCGCTCCGGCAGTGCTTAATCTCGCTTCGCTGGCAGGTCCGGTTGTGGGCGGAGTGGCCGGCAGTATTGTGTCAGTGGGCTTTCAAGTCGGCAGTCAGCTTGCCGTTCTGTTGCAAAACAACAAAGTCAAACGCGCCATCAGTGAAGTTTCAAGAATTCAAAACCAACAGATCATTGCTTGCTCCTATCTTGCTCTTCAAAGTAATGCCTGTGAATTAAAACGCGCCTTCAAGTTAATGGATAATAAAAAGATCTTTGAAGTTCTAAATCAGCAATATACTGATCCCCAGTTTGCTGAGTATGAGCGCTACTTCAGAGTCATTGGCACTTTGCCCAAAATTCAAAAGATCTTTAATGATATTGGTGCCATGGGATCTGCCCTGACTTTAGATCTCAACCTTTTAATCAGTTACTTTTCGGCCGTAAAACTTCAACCAGACACAATTGAAATTCCTCCGGCCACCTCCTCTGATGCGGCTTTGGCCGACTTCATTATTAAAATGAAGGGACGTGGAATTCCCGTGTCTGAAGTCGACTCCAGTCAGCAGCCTATTCCCACTAGAAAACAATATGAAAACGTTGTGGTCATTATTGAGAAGGCCAAGCAATTAATTGAAACAGTGAAAGGCATTTTGACTTCTAAGCGCTCTTTTGTAGATCTAAAAGAAGAGATCATTACCAAAAACCAATATGCTGAGAATGAATTGAAGTTTTTTCGAAGCTTCATTCAATACCATTTGAATTCGGAAAAACTTTTGCCACAGTACCGAAGTATTTTTAAGATTAATGAAAAGATGCTGAATAGTTTAATCAATTTCGTTAGTGCTGATCTAGAAGAGGGCGAAGAGATCGCTGACTATCGCAAACGAATCGATTCTTTAGGTCAGGACCTGTTCGATGAAATGTCGATGGGTTCAGTGGCGCAAATCAATTCTCAATCAGTTCTCTTAATTCCGGCGATTGCCTTTGAAAGATTCAATCGACCGATTAAGGCCTTGGAACATATGTACGTGGCCAATGATATTATCTTGAAAGACGATCCCACTCACCCAGTCTTTACCGATTTCGTGATCAATAAGGCCCTGCAAATTAAATTGATTCAGCTGTATGAACCCCTGAATGGATCATCTAAAGCCTTTAGGCTTGAAACTTATCTGGCGGCCTTGAATGGAATGAACAAGGGCTTTAAGAACGACATTATTCGGCTTGTGACGAAAAGTATGGATGCCACCTCCGATACTCTGCCTGAACTTCAGGGAATTACTGCTGCTCAAATGTGTGCCCTCTTTACGCCATTTTTGAGAGAAGAGTCTCCCTCAACGTTTCGCCGTTGTCAGGCGAACTACAAAAAGCTTGAACTCAATCCCATCATGAAAGAAGTCAATCGCCCAACTGAGATGATGATTGATTACAATGATAATTGTTTCTATAACAATTATAAGCGAGAAGAGCGCGGTCAGCGTCGACTTTTTGAAAAGCTCATTGACTACGGAAGCCGCAATAATTTAGTCTGGGAATAATGATAATCTACGACCAGACCAGCATCGCTTTCATCCAAAGAACTGAGGGACTCCTTAAAGAAATTCTCGTGAGTTTAGGCTTTGAAGTGCGAACCAAGCGCTTTGTTTTTAAAAAGCTGCTCTACCCAATCAATGTGGTAGTGTTTGAAGGCGGATCTGAATTCGCTCATTTCAACGCTGGCTATTATCAAATTGCGCTAAACCGTAAACTCATCTACCTCGCTAAAGATGCTGTTCTTCGGGATGTGCTTAAGCATGAACTCGCCCACTACCTGACTTTTCTTGAATACGAAAATGTTTCCGCTCATGGTTTTGAATTCAAACAAACCTGCCGACTATATGGCTTTCCGGATGAAGTGGCTCTGGCGACCATGAATCTTGATCAAGCGAATCTGGCCAAAGAAGGCGATATTGATTCTGAGCGAATCCTTGAAAAAGTGAAAAAACTATTACAGCTCGCTCAAAGCTCTAACTCGCACGAAGCAGAGCTTGCGACCGTTAAGGCCAATGCTCTTTTACTGCGCCATAATCTTGATCACATCAAATTCAAAAATGAAGATGAGCCGATTTATTTAGAGCGAGTCCTCGTCCAAAAAAGAAAAGACGCTAAAACTACTGCGATCTACGATATGCTCAGGCACTTTATTGTCAAACCCGTCATTAGCTACGGGAAAAATACCTGCTGCCTAGAAATTTCTGGTCCCCTGACCAATGTGAAGCTTGCTGTTTATGTCGCGAATTTTCTCGATCAAGAATTTGAGCATCTCTGGAATAAGGCGAAAATCGAGCATGCGCTTCAAGGGCTGCGCGCCAAGAATTCTTTTTTCTTAGGCATTGCTAAAGGCTTTGATGAAAAAATGAAAGACGCCAAATCAAGTCTCTCGGCGACTGATCAGAAATCCCTGATGGTAGTAGAAAAAGATCTAAGTGCTAGAACCAAAATGATTTATCGCACTCTCTCCTCGGCCCGCTCGGGTAACAATATTGACTCTCACGCTGGGGCCTTAGGTGTTCAGAAGGGAAAAAATCTGACTATTAGGCAAGGTGTTGAGACTTCATCAAAAAACCTGTACCTAGGCTTTTCGAAATCGTAGAATCTTTCTATGAACCAAGTAAACTTAGAACAATTTGTCGCTCTTTTTCGCTCCATCAATAAATACGACTTGGATAATGCTCTTACCTTTGAAATTCATGAACCTGGATCCATTACTTATAAAATGACCATTCAAGACAAACATCTTAGCTCCCCTGATACTGCCCATGGTGCCGTCCTCGCGGGTTTTATGGATTGTGTTTTAGGTTTGTCAGCTCTCTCTCAGGCCGTCATTCAGGGCAATTTAACTTCCACGGTGGAATTTAAAATCAATTACGTCAGACCTGTGAAGCTCGGTGAGGAAATCACGGGAACAGGTAAAGTTGTTCATAAAGGCAAAAGCTTAATCATCAGTTCGGGCGAAGTCCGAAATGCTAAGGGTGAAATGATCGCTCTTGGGCAGGGAACTTTTAACACCTACCCTTTTAATAAGAAGGATTTCACTCATGAATTTTCAACCCCACGCTAGAAAATTTCTCGTCACCGGAACTGCTTTTTTGGCGCTGGCAGTTTTAATTGGGGCCTTTGGAGCGCATGGTCTGAAACAATTTGTCACTCCTGAGCGTCTTGTGACTTTTGAAACCGGTGTGCGCTATCACTTCTATCATGGCTTCGGTCTGGTCCTGATTGCTCTGGCCCAGCAACTATTCCCTGGGATCAAACTCACTGCCTCGTTTTATTGTTTTGTGGTAGGAATTTTTCTTTTTTCTTTTAACTGCTATTTTTACGTCTTAAGTGAAATGAAAATCTTTGCGATGATTGTTCCCGTAGGTGGAGTGTTGTTTGTGATCGGTTGGGTAGCGTTTGCCTGGAAGGCCTTAAAACTTAGGTAAACCGAAGCCGCAATGGTTTTGCAGATATATTTCAAATTCTTCATCGGTCGCAAATTTAAATTCAATGGGTGCCACATCGAGTGAATCCCAAAAATCAATTTTAGGCCGGCGACATTTTTGTCCCGTCATTCCGTTCAGGATCAAGACTTCGGCCGATCCTTTTGTCCCAAAATCCATATCAATTTTCTCTTTTTCATATTCACTTAATTGAGGCGACTGACCGCGGGCATTGACTCTCAGAACTACGCCTCGCCCCGAGTACTTAAGTTCTGGATACTGACGACGGGCCCGATCAGCACTTATATCCACTGGCCCTTCTTCAAATACACCACCGATAATTTCTTTTGAATCTTTATCAAAAACCATCTTCTCACCGTTCGGCAGAGTGACTTCCATGGTTTTGTCTAATTGCTCAAGCACCGGAAGCTGATTGCGCGGAAAGAGCATGAAGATAGAATGCATGGTATGAGAAATTGTATCATTGGGAGCATCATCAATTTGCATGGCTATATTTTGGCGAGCATGCTCTGGGTATTCAAAATTAAAAGTCCGAGAAGAGTTTGAGCGCTTCACCACTTTATTGAATCCCACATTCACAAAACTAAATTCTTCAGACCCAGAAGCTGGAAAACGACTCCCTCTTCCTACCATCACTTCTCCGTTGGCCTTGGCCTCAAGGAATTCATGGTGAAAAGGTAAGAGGCTATCTTTTTTAGGTGAAGTGGAAGCCCTCAAAACAATCGCCTTACTTTTGACTTTGTTTTTCCAGTCTACTTGCATGCGAATATCCGGACTCTTCACTCGCGGGAGAATGTCTGTTTTATAGATCCCTTGCTTCAAAGAAAAAGGCTTGGCCTCAATATCTTGGGAACAAGACAGAGTTAAATCCGAAGGATCAACATTGGTTAAAAGAGCACCCTCTTTATCAAATAACTTCACTATCAGATATGTCGAGTCCATGCCGCTGGCAAAGACTGTTGATTCTTTAAAACTCAATTCAATGCGGGCAACATGAGTCGACTCATCGGTCAGACTCGCCAGATAGGCCTTGGAAGAATTGAATTTATACTTCATGGGTGAAGAGGAAGAGCAGCTCACAATGAATAGCAAAAGAAGAAAGCGCATGGCTTCCTATCGGACAAAGCGGGATATTACTTGAGCAGAATGTTAGACTAATCGTTCCGAAGGACCGTAGGCCCATTTGTGCTGCTGACCGATAACTCTGAAAGGTAAACCAAAGGATTCATTGAGCTGAATCACTTGTTGGAAACGGTTCATAGGAAAAGCTTCGCCTGGCTCATAACACGGAGTCAGGCACCAAGGAACCTGGTGAGTGAGCTGGCTTCTTACAAAGTGAAAAGCATCATAAGTGGCCTCAAAATCTTTTTTATCAGCAATCACAGCTTTGATTTGAGACTTATGACTATATTCTTGCAGGAATTTCACCATCAATTCTTTAGAAGTTCGTACTTGAGTGGAAGGAGTTTTAAAATCATAAGAAACAAAATCCACCAGATCAAAAACTTCTTTCACCACTCTGGTTCCGGCCGCTTCGATGTTTACGAAATAATTGCGGGCCTTTAATTCTTTGATGAGTTCGATCAATGAAGGAATATGCGACGGGTGAAGTGGATCTCCCCCGGTAATAGACACGCGCTTAATCAGATCTTGTGAGAGGACTTCAATTTTTTCCATCACTTCATCAAGTGACTTCGTAAAAGCGGGATCAAAGTCCCAAGTTTCTTTAGTATCACAATTCACGCAACCAATATGACAGCCCTGAAAGCGCACAAAAATTTGCGGAATTCCAATATGGATTCCCTCGCCTTCAGTTGCCCGGTAAATAGAATTAATCAAAAGTGTTGTCATAGCGGGCGGATCTTAACATGCCCGCAAGTGAGTGAAAACCATGAGATGACCAAGACTTGGTCCGGAGTAAATTTTACAGATCAAAAGCAAATCCCTACAATCAAGCTAGACCCCCTCTTAATACGCTGCTTGTCTCAAACTTGGTATTGAGATTTCAGTACCTTACGGAGCACTTGGCCTAATGGACATCGATAGCCTCTACCAAAAAACCATTTCTTCCCTGGAACAAGGCTCGCGCGCCCTGATTCGGTATTCCCCTCAGGAAATTGATGAGCTGACTCAATTATTTGAAGCCGCCCTTTTGGCCAACGATCTGGCCGGGCTTGAAAAAATTCTTTGTTTAGTTGATCACAATGCTGTTGATCACTCTCCTTGGGAAGCACCCATATTGGTCGCCTTGAATAAGGATCTTTCTCCTAGGTTGATGGTTTTTGCCCTGAACTGTGCCCGTAAGCACATTATTCAGGCCCGCTTTAAAAGAGGAACGAGACTCCAATTTGATTTTCTTGAAACACTGAAAAAACTTTTGTTCTCTTCTTCTCCAGAAGTCGTGGAATGGACCCTCAGAACCATTGAGGAGTGTGGGAATCAGGGAGTTTTCTTTTTGAAGGATTTTGATAAAATAAAACCACCACCATGGAAATGGTTTAATCAGCATCAACGATCCGTCAGAGAAATCATCGCGATGCTGGAGAGAAGATGGAGCCGTTTTGAAAAACTTTGACCATAAAGACCCAAATACCATATTGAACTTTATCAAGACGCTTGAAAACGCTGTTGAGCAGCCACTACTCGAACTAGAGCGGCGTGAGGACGTAAAAGTCAAAATCAGAGTCGATGAAAAAGTCGGACCTGCGATGTTTAAAGAAGACCCCCTTATTCCGAATGGCTATATTGCAAACTCTCTCACTATCCGGGCCATGCGTCCGGACATCTTCGTTTTGGGTGATTGCCTGGAGGATTTAAGTGCTATTCATCACTGTGCTTGCGGCAAAGAAGTCGATGTTCAGTTCTGGAAAATTTGCCCATATTGTGCCCGCTCATTTAATCTTTAGTTTTTTTGACGACTGCATAAAAAAAGCTGACAATAGTTGTTATGTTAATCGTTCAAAAATTTCATTCGATTCACGATATTGATTCGGAATTTATTCCCAGTATTGAGCTCCTTTTGCAGGAAGATGTGCCGAGCTTTAAGAACTTGATTGAAAAACATGATCTGGCCCCGGCCGGTGATGTTTTTACTTATTTTCTTTTCTTTGGTCCGACTCAAAATACTCCGATTGGTTTTGCCCAGGTTTGTTTACATGCTTTGCCTGGCGAAGACTTAATCCCTTGGCATCAGAAGCTTTTCAAGTTTTGGAAAAAAGATCATCTCCACTGGAAACAACTCACCTGGAAAGTCGGTGACGGAAACTCGGGCCTATTTGTTTTTGATCCCCGGTTTTCAAGATCAGGCAAAGAAAAGATTCAAGAACTCGTCAAAGAATATGAGCTACGTCCCGAAGTAAAGTCTCAGGAATTTTATTTTATTAAAGGCCTTCAGGACTTTCAATCAGGATGGACCACTGAAAACAAATGGGTCAAAGACCGATTCGTCTTAGAGCCTTTAGTGAAATCGTCGAAAACTTATCAAGATTATTTAGAATCCCTCCACCAGGATGCCGCTAGTCAGATTAAAAATAGCTGGAGAAACCTTCATCAAAAATGCCAGGTCGAGCTTGGTGACTATCACTCGGCCAAAGAAACTCCTCAGACTTTTCCGATTGATGAGAAAATACTAAAGCGTTGGGACTCTCTGGGTGTTCAAATCCTCACGTTCGAAAAAGATTTGAAAATCTTAGGCTGCCTGATGGTCCAAAAAGGAAAAAACGGAAACATCTTTTTTGAGCCGTTTCCCTTTGAGCCAGCCGGCGAAGCGATTGTTCCGGATGAACTCTATACTCAGTACGCCCTCTTAAAGTTTTTTGAAATGCCTGAGGCCAGAAAGTGCCACATGCTTAAATTTGGAACGAAACTGGTCTTTGATGAAAAAGAAGATTTGAAGTTTTTTCAAGAGCAGGGCTTTCAGTTTAAAACCATCTGTCACAGCTTTTTATCCAAGCTCGCTAGCGTCAACAAACCCTTATGAGCCAAAGTGATTGGATTTTTTTGGTGGTTGAAGCTTTTTATCAAAAAGCTAAAAATGACATTCTGATTGGTTATCATTTTCGAATTATTGAAAATTTTGAAACTCACATTCCACGCATAGCCACCTTCTGGGACTTGCAACTGCTTGGTTCAACACTGAAACCTCAAACAGAGCCCTTTGATTTAATGAAGGTGCATATTCCTCTTCAGATCAAACGAGGCGAATTAGGCAGATGGCTTTTGTTATTTAGAAAAACGCTGGAGGAGCAAGCCCTTAAGCATCCAGAGCATGCAGCATTGAAAGAGCTATGGCTAATTCGTTTGAATTTTTTTGAGGGAGTTTTTTTAAGGTTTTTTGGCTTCGAGTGATTCTTGCACAAACTTTTCAAGCATTGGCTCACCCGTCACATCATCCAGCATCCAGTTC
>CANFNN010000039.1 GCA_947448095.1 Bacteriovoracaceae bacterium
AAGAACCCAAGGGATAGCACGGAGATCTTCAATCCCACTCAGTAATTTTCTGCTGCTTGGGCGTGAGCCTAATTTTAAATCATGCAAATAGGGGTACAAAGTGGCTTTTTTAATCAGCTCTAGAAACTCCTCGCTCTTTACTTTCTTTTCATATTCAATTCGACTTAGCTCTGCCCACTTTTTCATGGCAGGCGTGATTTTATTCTCTTTTATTTTTTTTGAGTTTTGAACTTCTGTGATTCGACTTATTTGGCTAAGAAATATTTTCGACGAGGAAAATGTTCTTGAAATGACTTCACCCTGAATCGTCGCCTTATAATTTTGTAGAGCTGTTTTGCCCATACTCATGGCCTGCTCCTCAAAGCTTCCACCTCCACGGGCGACAGAGCCTCCACTGCCATTGAAGAATAAAACCTCCATCCCTGCCTCTGTGATCTGAGTTTCTACTTTGCTCATGGCCTCTTTAATGGAGACGCGGCTAGAGAGTACACCTGACTGTTTAGATGAATCAGAATAGCCCAGCATAATTTCTGCTCGATTCTCGTGCCTTTTTTCTATCATCCTTCGATAATCTTTGGCCGAATTGAGAAAGGCTACCGTCACTTCTCCAGCATGAGTTAGGTCTTCATGCGTCTCAAACAAGGGCACGATTGGGAGAGCGGGTTTTTTAAAGTGCCATTTCGTAATAGTGAGGGCGGCTTTTAGGTGCTCACTTTTGTGAGTCATACTAATAATGAATGCCTGCACATAATGATGCGCATCTTCTGCACTTGAAAATTCAGAAATCAGTTTGACCATTCGGTTGATAGCAAATTTTTTACGCTCAGAAACTTTGGCAAGGATACATGCCTCAAGGACATCACTTGACTCTCTCAGCTCTAAGGGAAGAACCAGGGCTGGAAAAAGGTTAAAGAGGCCAATTATTTTTTTAGAATAGGGGAGATGCGCTGCTTGATCAGATGATAAAAAGTATTTTTCTAAGTCCAAGCGAAGCCGAGAGACTCGAGCAAAATCTTGAGACGATAGTGTTTTGAGATTTTTCATTTGAAGCATGATGGATTTTAAATTGGTTTTTTGGACTTTTGAACTAGGTCTGGATAGATCTATCCATTCAGTCAGTTTATATTCCAAGTATTCAAGAAGCTTTGTGCGAGAAAGCTCTAGGGATTTTTGCATCACTTTTTCATCTATGCCCGGGTGACCATCCTTATCACCACCGACCCAAGTGCGAAGGCGAAAATTATTAATCAAACTTGGCCGCTCCAAGACTTGGTCAAGCCAGTCAGTTCGAAGGCAAACTTCGTAAATGTATTGGGCTTCATCGATCGCACTAGGCCTGTGTTGGGGGGCAATTTCTGAACTCACGATAAGTGTAATGACTGAGTGAATTTTCTCCTGACAGTCCTCCCAAGAGGTTGCCAGACTTTCTATCAGATGATTTTGCAGATGCTGAAGTAAGATCACTGTCGCTCTTGATCTTGATTCAGTTGGATGTGCAGTCAGAACCCAAATAATTTTATTCTCATTTTTAATATCAATCAGGATTTCTTTGTGACTCCAGCGCCAGGCCCGGTAAGCATTTTCACAAATGTTCATGAATTCCATCATGAGAGTAAAACCCTGCGCCAACTTAAATAAATCAGCTTTGGACATTTTTTCCAGGCGCTTAAGTTCTATCTCCAGATGCTTAAATGTTGGTTCAGTCTCCTGGTCTCTCAGTTTGACCATTCTCTTTCTTATCTGCATCAGTTCGGCGTGAATTTTTGTTCCCATATGGGCCTTGAAGCAAGCACCAAGTTCTTCCATGGAAAGATGAACCAAATGTTTTAATTCAGGCGAGAGATGGGATTGTGATAATTGATTTTTTTTCATGAGCAAGCATTCCTTGAAAGGAGTAGCTTATGAATGAGAATTTAAAAGGTAAAGATGAGGTTAGTCTTAGTGTGCAGCACAGGTTGAGCAGCCTGTTTTGGCCGCTGTTTGGTCTTCAAAAGCCCAATCACCGTAGTTAGCATTCAAAAACATGCAGGCGTCGGCCAAAGAAGAGAATTTTTCTTGAAAAGATTCATGAATTTCATTTTGAAGCACCGTTACATAATACTCGAGGCAGTCTTCCTTAATTGACTCTGGATCAGCTCCAAAAGTAATCAGGGCCATGAAGTCCCCTTTTTGATATCGGGTGTGGGTCCAATTTTTTGTATTTACGCTTAGCATATAACTCTATCCATTAATAAAATTGTTGTCTTATCTGTGACATGAGTCTATAGTCTGACCACTTTTATGTAAATGCAATTTCCAGAGAGAGGATGTTATGGCTAAGGGTCCACGAGTTATCGTTACGTTAGAATGTACAGAAGCTAGAAAAGAGGGTGGTTCACCTTCTCGTTATACAACTTCAAAAAACAAAAAAACGACTCCAGAAAGACTGGAAATGAAGAAGTACAATAAAAATCTTCGTCGTCACACGCTTCACAAAGAAATCAAATAATCTGATTTTTTTAATCAGTTTTATTATTAAAAAGGACACTTCTAGTGTCCTTTTTTTATTTCTACTTGAGGTCGCTGCTTTTTAGATTTAAAGGGCGGATTTGGTCGCTCTCTAGGAGAACGAAAGATTTTTTCTCGTCAGAACTAAGTGCAAAGAATTGATTTCGACTAAGACTCATTCCGGGTATGCCATTTTTTACTTCACTGAAAAAATAAGACCTAACTCCTTGAGCAGAAATTAGTTTTAGGGTGTATACCGGTGTGGCCATAGCAGATTCCATGAATTCTTGCTGAGGTCCGGTCAGGTTACTAAGAATTGAAAAACTTTTAAGGTCTTCCAGTCTCTCAAAATATTTTTTAACTTTTGCTGTCTCAAGCACCAATCCATTTTGATCAACCCATTGATCTTCTTTTTTAAGAAGTTTTGCCTCAAGTCCATTCGAAGAATAGATCTCAAGCGACATCAAAGATTCTGTGTTCAGTGCCAATACTCTAGATTCGACAAGTTGAGAAATATCATAACTCTCAAGCGTAATTTCCAGAGGGTCAATTTGGTAGATTTGATTCTGTGAAGAAAGGCTCAGGTAGGCCGAGTTATCAATGGGATTTATCAGTCCCACTTTAATTTCAAAAGCTTTATCTTTTGTGGTGAGAAAATTAAGCGTCAAAGTGGGATTATCGAGGGAAAAACTGGTGATATTGATTGGTTCAAGCAGATGAAAATTTCTCACACGAATAACTTTAAGGGCATCAACAATTTTTGGAAGAACATCATCTTTGACTTTTAAGGATTGGGGCTCCACCATCTGCCAAGGGCCTTCCACTTTGCCTTCGGGGTGTGTATTTTCAAGCAGAAAATTACCCTGCTTATTAGTTATTCTTAAGCTTTTGAGTGATTGAAGTTCCACTACCGGAACAGGATTGGCGTAAATTTGTGCCAGATCTACTTCGGGGGTATGTGACTCAAATACTTCCGCAAATAATCCTAAAAATAAGAGAATTAAAGCAAAAGAAATCACCAGTACTGAGGATAATGTGGGTCTAAGAAAAGCCTTCATAAGTTATAGAATACACTGATTTTAGATTCCTAGGGAATCATCTTCAGCATCCTTCTTTACCTTTTTTGATGCTCCACCTAGTGCTGGTTCAATCGACTTTAAGAAATTTCGAAGAGTGTCGCGCTCGCCAGGTATTGAATAGGAAAACATGCACTGAAGTCGGTAGTCCGGCTTAGTTGATGAAATGATGCGACTTCTTAGAGCGTAGTTGTGGCAGTAAGAAACTGTGGCAGTCATCATGAAGGTTTGAGGAATCAGAAATTCCACCATCACGGATTGACCCTGAAGAAATTTATCTTTGGTGAAACTAAGAATATTATCCATATTTATATCTGAGAGGAGGGTAAATCCGTAGCAGATTTTATCTAGATCCGGTGCCTGACGCTGATAGGGTCTGACAATGATGGGATTTGGTTTTTTAGTTTCTAGTCCTTGCAGATTTTGTTCTGCCATTAGTTGTTCAGCTTGATTGAATGTCTGACTTTCAGCACTCGCCTCAGGAGATCCCTCAGGACTTGGGGCCGCGGCTTCTATTGGTGCCGCCTCAGGAGCCGCTTCTTCGCTAATGGACTCCATGAGATTTGCCATATTTTCCATTTCTTCAGTTTTAGGATGAAGTTGGAGAACATTAGCTTGTTCATTCAAAGAGGCCTGGAGGTTTAAATTATAAAAGCTTTTGATATCATCAATGAAAAGTGGGACTCCGGCAGCTTCACATTCTTTCATGCGTCTTCCAATGGCGGTCTCAATTTCGTCTCGTATACTCCACACCCGAATAGCAATTTTTTTCACTTCAACCGGGTGAACACTTTTATTGTAAATCATATAGAAATTTCTCCTCTTTATACATTCTCTCTCACTTCAGAAAATTAGCAATCCGCCGGCAAAAATTAACCGAGGGTTTTTGTTTAAATAGCTGACCGCGTTAGCCTTTTTTACCCCCGAGAGAAAAGTCTTAAGTCCACCTATGATTTAAAGATCAGATCATTATTCAAGGCGAAGGATTCGCCTGATGCAGCTAGGAGAGCTAATGAAAAAAACCATCGTCCTGTCCCTTTTGAGTCTAAGTGTTGTGTCGGGAGTTCATGCTCGTTCTTCATCTAATGAAGTGGCATACGTTCCAGGCGAAGTTGTGGTTAAAGTGAAAAAGGGTCTGATGGGTAAATTTCTCGGGAAAAAATCCCTCCTCAATGCTGATCTTAAAAAGAGCATGAATCTTATCGCTGGTGATTTTGTGGTTTTAAAGACCACTTCAAAATCAACCAATTCTCTCATTAATGAACTTAAAACATTTCCTGAAGTTATTTATGCGGAACCAAATTTTATCTATAAGGCAATTAATTCAACTAACGATCCTCTGGTAGGAAAGCTTTGGGGTCTAAGCAATACCGGGAATAACGAGCCTGATCGCAATGGCGGAAACTCTGGATCTGTGGGAGTTGCTGGTGCTGATATTAATGCTGAGAAGGCCTGGACCATTACTAAGGGTTCAAAAAATGTCGTAATTGCCATTATTGATACTGGGATTGATTACAATCATGCTGACCTGAAAGACAACATCTGGGTCAACACTAAAGAAATCGCCGGCAACAATATCGATGATGACGCTAACGGATTTATCGATGATATCCATGGTTGGAATGCTTTTGCGAAAAATGGTAATCCTATGGACGGAAACTCTCACGGAAGTCATTGTGCGGGAACGATTGGTGCCAAACATGGTAACGGTGTTGGTGTCGCTGGAGTGATGGATAATGTTTCTATGATGGCGGTGAAATTTCTCTCTGATGAAGGTTCTGGAAATCTTGCTGATGCTGTTGTGGCAATTGATTACGCTACTAAAATGAATGTTGATATCATGAGTAACTCTTGGGGCGGCGGAGGCTTTTCACAAGCTCTGGAAGATTCCATCAAAGCTGCTAAAAACCAAGGTATTCTATTTGTCGCTGCGGCCGGAAATGATGGAACCAATAACGATGCGGCCCCACATTATCCTTCAAACTACCAACTCGATAACGTCATCAGTGTCGCCGCTTATACGAATCAAGATTCGTTAGCGTCTTTTAGCTGTTTTGGAAAACGCACAGTCCATGTCGCGGCTCCTGGGCACAATATTCTTTCGACTGTGCCTGGCAATAGTTACAAAGTTTTCTCGGGAACATCGATGGCCACTCCCCATATTTCTGGGGTGCTTGGACTTTTGATGGCCTCAGAAGGTCGCCAAGACGTTAAAGCAGTTCGTGAGCGTCTTATGGCCACATCAGTTCCTGGTGCTGCTTACCGTAAGACAACTGTCGCTGGTGGTCGTGTTGATGCTTATAACTTTTTAACCAATACCCGTATTCCTCACCAAGGCCCAGATGAAGGTGCTTGGTCTTCAGAAGCGTTAAGTGAAATTTTTGAAACAACTCACCCGTATGCTAACAATGCGAAAATTTCTAAGACCTATAACTTTCCAGGCGCAAAATACGTAAAATTGGTTATTGAAAAATATGAAACTGAGGCCAATTATGATTTCGTGATCTTGAAAGATGCCAAAGGCACCGTGATTGAGAAGATTTCAGGAGCTGGATCAAATTATGAAACTGATTACGCAGAAACTGAATCGATCACTGTTGAATTTACTTCAGATTCATCTGAAGCGAGATTTGGAGCTGTGATTAAAAACGTAAAAGTTATCTACTAAGAAGTTGAAAAAAAAAGAGCCCCCATTCGGGGGCTCGCAACTTTTTATGGTATGGGGTGTTTTTCTACTATTTGTAGATTTTACGTAAAAATTTAGAAAGACCTAGTTTGTCCAAAGTCTTGATTGTAGATGTCGCAAGTTTAAGACGGATTGTCTGACCTGATTCAGGGTCAAAAATTTTCTTAGTTTTAAGGTTTGGTTGCTTAAAAACTCGTGTCTTATTGTTAGCGTGAGACACTTTATGGTTTGCTTGACGGCTTTTACCAGTTAGATCACATTGACGTGCCATAAAATTTCCTTGTAGTGATAATTCAAAATTAAGTTTCAAAACATTATTTAATTTTAAGCACCTTGGCAAGACTAAAGTCTTAGAATCTTGTGGAATTACTACGGTTTTCCATTCATACTCTTTTTATTCATTTCTCCCTCTCAAAAAGGTGGTCTTCATGTCACTTAAACCCTTGAATATTAAATCAAAACTTTTGCCGGCACCCACTTCTGCCCCAAAATATGGCATTAGTATTAAAGACGCAAAGCAAAACGAAATCAAATTGGCCAATCCTAAGGCCACGCGGTCATTGATTGCCCTGATGGATATGTCTGCCGTTAATGGCGGAGCTGCCTGTCACTGGGGTGGACCTTCGGCCATGACTGAGGCCTGGACGGCGTTGCATGCGATCATGTTTAAAGAAAAAAATTGGTTCGATAATTATAATTTCGTTAACGATATTGGCCACGCTGAAAACGGCATTTATGCTCTGAGAGCTGTCCTTGGTTATGGCGATTTAACGCTTGAAACTCTTAAAGGCTTTCGCTCGATGGGCTCAAAACTCACTGGTCACGGAGAGTCGCATCTCTACCCAGAAGGTGTTCTTCTTTCTAATGGACCTCTTGGTTCAGCTTTGCCTCAGTCTCAAGGACTGGCCTTGGCGGATAAACTCACAGGCAATAGTCGTGTCACTGTGGCGAGTGTTTCTGATGGAGCGGCAATGGAAGGCGAAGCTAAAGAAGCGTTTGCCGCGATTGCAGGTCTGGCCCACAAAGGAAAATTGAATCCTTTTGTGATGATGGTCTCAGACAATAATACCAAGCTTGGCGGAAGAATTGATAAAGACGCTTATTCTATGCAGGGAACTTTTGATTCTTTTGCAGATCTAGGCTGGAACGTTATTAAAGTCGAACACGCGCATGACTTGGCAGTGGTTTACCATAATGTAGAAGACGCGATTGCTAAGGCCAAAGCTGATCCTACTAAACCTGTGTGCCTATGGCTTAAAACAGTCAAAGGCTTTGGCGTAAAGGCCACTGCCGATAGTTCTTCAGGTGGTCACGGTTTTCCGCTTAAGCCGCATGATGAAGGCATTCATGCTTTCTTAAAAGAAATCTGGGGCGAGGAAGCAGTTCCCGCCGAACTGACTTCTTGGGCTAACGACTTAACAGTTAAACCAGAAGTGAAAGCCTCAACTGGTCCTAAAAAAGATAAAATTCAAGTTGGTGTGGCCAAGGCGCTTATTCGTGCGGCCAAAGATGGATACCCAGTTTTTTCTGTCACAAGTGATTTGCAAAGCTCAACGGGAGTGAAGGCCTTTCACACAGAATTTCCTGATCATTACCTAGACGTTGGTGTGGCCGAATCTAATATGGTTTCGACGGCGATTGGTTTATCCAAACTTGGCTATATTCCTTTCGTAGATACCTTTGCAGCTTTTGGTGTAACTAAAGGGAATCTTCCTTTGATCATGGCCTCATTGTCTCAAGCGCCTGTGATGGCAATTTTTTCTCACACTGGTTTTCAAGATGCTGCTGATGGAGCAAGTCATCAGTCACTCACTTATATGAGTGCACTGGCGAGCATTCCTCATTTGAATATTGTGAATGTCGCCTCAGCTAAAGAAGCTGAAGAATATATTTATGCGGCCGTGAAAAAAACGGCTCAAGAGCGTGAAGCTGGCAAAGACGGAGAGTCTTATATCTTCTTTGTAGGAAGAGAGAATTTTGCTCTCGAAGTGCAAGAGAACTTAAGCTATGACTTGCATAAGCCTCAAAAACTCACGGACGGAAAAAAAGCGGCGATCGTGGTTTCTGGCTCGCTTGTGGCCCATGCCCTGAAAGCGGCACAAACAGTTGGAGACGTAACTGTCATCAATCATAGTTTTGTGAATCACTCGGATTTTGCGCAGATTGCAAAATGGATCAAAGAATCAGGCTCAAAACTAGTGACAGTTGAGGATCATCAGCTAGTTGGCGGAATGGGTGCTCAATTGATTCATCAATTAAAACTTTTAGGCTCAGACTTTAAGGCAACCAGTCTCGCGATTAAGGGTGAGTTCGGGCAGAGTGCTTATAGTGCGGATGAATTGTATGCTAAGCACCATGTGGATTCTTCTGCTATCATTAGTGCCATTCAATCACTTTAAACATAAGGACCGTTTGTGATTAACAAAGATGTGATTTTAGGAAAATGGAAAGAAATCTCTGGCGAAGCTCAAAAGAAATGGGGAGAGATTACTGAAAATGATCTGGAAAAAGTTAAAGGCAATATGAATGCTCTGGTTGGTCTTGTAGAGCAAAAGCTTGGTGTTTCAAAAGAAGATGCTCAGAAAAAAGTAGAAGAACTTTTAGGCAAAATTGCTCAGCATGACCTTAAAGGGAAAGCCGAAGCGACTGCAGGAAAAGTTTTAGAAACTGCCAATGTGATTTTAGACGTTTTAAAAGATAAAATGAAAAAGTAGTTTTTATGAAATATGAATCCATCCTTGGTGTTATTGGAAATACCCCGCACGTAAAGCTGAATAAGCTTTTCTCAAATCATGCGGGAGAAGTCTGGATGAAGCTTGAAAGACAAAATCCAGGAGCAAGCATCAAGGACCGGATTGCGCTGTCAATGATTGAAGAAGCCGAAAAGCGCGGGGATCTCAAAAAAGGCATGACTATTATTGAGCCGACTTCCGGGAATACGGGAATTGGTCTGGCCCTGGTGTGTGCTGTGAAAGGCTACAGTCTTGTGATTGTTATGCCTGAGAGCATGACCATTGAGCGCAGAAAAATTATGGCCTCTTACGGAGCGAAGTTAGAATTAACTCCCAAAGAAAAAGGCATGAAGGGCGCTATTGAAAGAGCACGCGAACTTGTCGCTGCGACATCGAACGCCTGGATGCCGATGCAATTTGAAAATAAAGACAATTTAAAAGTTCATACAGAAACTACTGCTCAAGAAATTATCAATGATTTTCCTGATGGCCTTGATTATCTCATTACAGGTGTGGGCACGGGTGGGCATTTAACGGCCGTTGGAAAAGTGCTTAAAGAAAAATTTGGCACTAAAATCATCGCAGTTGAGCCGGCCGATTCTCCGGTTCTCTCAGGTGGAAATCCTGGCCCCCATGCACTACAAGGTATTGGCGCTGGTTTTATTCCAAGTATTGTTGACCGCTCAGTCATTGATGATGTGGTCACAATCACTAAGGATGAAGCCTTTCTCATGGCCCAATTATCAGCTAAAGAAGAAGGGATTTTTATTGGAATTTCTTCGGGAGCTTCTTTAGCTGCGGTTCAAAAATACCTGCCAAAGGTCGGGCCCAAAGCGAAAATTCTGACGTTTTGTTATGATACGGGCGAAAGATATCTTTCTGTGCCTGGGTTATTTGAAACTCCACAGAGCTAAATTATTCACAAGCTTCTAGACCTTTGAGACTCCATTCTCCACCTGAAAGCATTGCAGGAATGATTTTGGTCGTGATGATCTTTCGACTACAATCTCTGAATCCATAAAAAAATGTATCATTCACAGATGTTCGAGCGCGGCAGTAGCTCATGACGTCGTCTCGTGACGGCGAGGTAGCACAACAGGCCTGCTGTTCTTGGTAGCTCATTCCCTCTTTTTGGCACTGCTTAGTGGTGTGATCAAGATAGAGAGTGTGGCCCACTTCATGGATCAGCTCATCCACGACTCTGGCATCAGTCACAAACTCAACGTCTCCTCCGTCGGGAAGACCCCAAGCTATTTCCATAGGGTTTTCTGTTACGGCAACTCTTCCACTGGCAAATCCTAAACCGTCAAATTGCGCTCCTGTAATCACCACCAAAGAATCTAGATTACTCATATCGATTTCAGGCGTTGCTTTTGACTGAACATAAACTTCATTAAGAATATTCATACCTATATTATCGTAGTACCAAAGCCGCTGAAGGCGAGTGTGATCAGTGACGTATTCCTGGCGATACTCAGGGAAGTCTTGAATGTTATGCTTGAAAGGGATGAGGGTCTTAGAGACAGTATTGATTTTCAGTGCGCTTCCTGTGGCCTCAAAAAAGCGTTTTTCAAAAAGTTTTTGGATTCGGTCTAAATCCTTCATCTGGTAGTAGTCACCGTAATAAACCAAACCAATATTTAAAACGGGTTCAGCTCGTTTTTTATAAAACTTGGGCATCATGCCTGAAGCAAGGGAGTCATCCTCCGCAAAAGTAGAGAGGGAGAGTAAGCACAAAATAAGCGCGAATAATTTATTCATAGATGGGATTTTAGCAGGCTATGATCTCGAAAGTCAGAGACGTGTATATTTGGTGAGGCCTGTTTAGCTTTTAGACAGGAAGCTCTAAGGTCTTGATACTAGCTGCACCAGCCAGCAATAATGATCCGTTTCCCCTCAAGGACTTGATGGATTTTATGTTCAAACCCATAGATCCCGGTGAGAAAAAGAATGATACCCCCCATAGAGGGAGTAGGAAGTTGAACAAACTGATCAATACCTTTTTGGCGAATACCGAGCCGCCCCCCTTTGACATCACTAGTGGTCAAAGAAAGTGAGAAGGCAAACACTCTGGAGCCATCATCATGCCAGATGCCGTCTTCTTCCCAGTCGTTCTTGGCATCTCGAATGCTTATGATGAATTCGATACTTTCAAAGTCATGATATTCGCTCAGATATTGAAAAAGTCTTCCGCCTTTGGCGGTGAGTTTTTGAAACTCATCATCCAGAGCTGGCCAGTTTTCAGAGGTGATGAAATTTCGGATTTCCTCGCTAAGAGGAAAATAGCTCTGGTGATAGCCGTTTTGAAAAAGCTCCGGGCGCTTAAGCATGCTCTTCCATACAAAAATAGATCGCTGGTTCTTGAACGCCGTATTTTAGAGCGAGCTCCTTAACAGTGTTCATCATCCACATGCGCATCGGATGGTTATAGCGGACTTTGTTATCAAAGCTTTTTACCATGGGAGTTGAGTGCAGGGGAGAGTCGGGATAGTTTCTTTCGACCTCTCTATAAACATCTTTGGTAAAGCGCACTACACCCATAGACAGATAACTTAAGGCCTTGGTTAGGTGGAGACTCTGCATTGTCTCTAAGAGTTCTTCATATTGAATTTTAAATTGATCCTGATAAATAATGGGATCAAAGTGGGCGGCGAGAGTGAAGCCTAATTTATTTAACTCATCCATGGTCTTAAGCCGACTTTGAGTTGATGGGGTTTTGAGATCAATCAGTTTTCCCATTTTTTGAGGAGAGAGAGAAAAACTAATGATGAAGTTGGGTAGGGGCTCTAATAGAATCAGTTCTTTAATATTCACTGATTTGGTTCTTAATTCAATAATGGCGCGCGGGTTTTTGCGGCAAAACGCATGATACAGCTCGAGCTCTCCTGTCAGGTGAGTCAAAGCAAGCGAGTCAGAAAATTCTCCTGCATGAAACCAGACTCTTGAGTCGGGATTCTCCTCAAGAGTTTTTTGCATCTCGGAAATAATCTCTTCATGGTTAATGAATAAGACAATGTCAGGTGTATTAAAATAGCCCTGAAGGTAGCAGTACTGGCATTCATAGATGCAGTTATAAGCATGAATAAAATAATAATGAGGCTCACCCAGTTGCCCGTATGCATCCGGAGCAAGTTTTAGAAGTTGCCCTTTTTTTTCTGCCAGAAATAAATTCAGGGAATCGCGTTTATGAAGGTAAGGCTTTTTACTTTGCCCCCAGATCTCATCATAGCTTTTTAGTGTGATGGGTTCTCGTTTGACTTTGGCCAAGATACTCTTAACCCTTGGAGTCTCGATTAAATTTTCTTCCACATAGACTTTATTCCACATGGATATTGCCATTTCTCAGATCTAAAAAAGGCCCGAGATTAAGATCTTTAAGATGTTTTAATTTTTGCTCAAGCTCATCCGTATTTGAGACTTGAAAGCTCACTTTGACTTCTGGGCTCTCCCAAGAGGCATCAGTTTGGAGAGTGATGCCCTGCCTTTCAAAGGGAGTTTTCCAAAGTAAAAGACCCATATCGAGCTTCTCTTTTAAAGGATCAAGCCTTCCTTCCATAAAGTTCAAGAGAGCTTTGGTTTTCATCTTGGAAGATGTGGCTTCCGCTCTGATGGCTTCAATGGGAAGACTCGCAAGAACTTCTTCAGGGCTCAGTTCATCGCGAAGGCAGATTTTTTTGAGGAGTTGCTCAAATTGGTGCTGAGTAGTGAACGTGAAATGAAATCCTTCTAATTTGAATAAGTCAGGAATTTCTTTTTCATTATGAATAATGCTTTTTAAATATTGGGCCAAAAGCTGGGACCATTCTTGAGCTTTTTCTTTCACCACTTCACAAGCTCCAAGGCTACCTGCTTGATCTGAAATGAGTTTAAAGGAACTAAAATGAGTATTGTGTGTTTTGGCGGCCATCGCTACACCCCAGGCCTCACGGTCCACAAGGTTCGCAATTCCTGTTAACGGCAGTGCTCTTTCAGGGGAGAGAATTCTTTCAAAGCTCGTCACACAGTCTAGACCCTTATCTGAGCTTTTATAGGATTTGAACTGAGGCTTGCCGTCAATCACGAGATAAACGGATCTTATAGGATGGATTGATCCCACAGGGTATTCAGGGTCAAGGGCCCCCGCAATTCCAAGATTAATGACGGAGAGAAATTTTTTGGAGCCAAGGATTGAGGCCGTAGCAGTCGCGGCTTCAAAGGGGCCTTCGCCGGTGATTAAACACACGAGATTCTCACCTTCAAAGACTTGAGAGCTTACACGCTTAAGGTTGAATAATTCGATGACACCCTGGGCTTCACCCAGATGCGCCATTGTGATAAGATGCATTTCTGCAATATAGCGACAAAGGGAACTTTTAGTCCATGATTTATAGAGAAAATACCATCTTTGGGAAACCTGTTTCTGCTATTGGTTTTGGGGGCGCTGCCATCAGTGGTGAGGGCGGAGGCTATGGTTTTGGAGATATGTCTGAGACTGAAGCACAAACCCTCCTTGGCCATTCCTGGGAGCTAGGAATCAACCTCTATGATACAGCACCCATCTATGGGTTTGGTCTGTCGGAGGAGCGCCTAGGAAAGTATCTTCCTAAAGACGCGATCATTGTGACCAAAGGGGGAGTGGATTGGCACTCGACTCGTCGAGTGAATATGACCAACGACCCTAAGGTTATAGAAAGAATGTTTCTTGAGAGTCTGAAAAGGCTCAAACGTGAATATATTGATGTTTACATGATTCATTGGCCGGATAAAAACGTCGATATCCGAAGACCCCTTGAAATTCTCAGAAAGTATCAGGAGAAATCAGTCATTTCCCAAATTGGTCTGAGTAACACCAATCTGGATGATCTCACCAAGGCCCGTGACGTTGCACCCATCAGTTGCCTTCAGTCGGAATTGAATGTGCTGAATACCAAAGCCTTTGATGAGCTTGAAGTTGAATGGAAAAAATACTTCTCCATGAGCTGGGGCACACTGGATAAGGGTATTCTTTCTGGCCGAGTCACGGAAAAAAGAAAATTTGATCAAAGTGATGCGCGCTCATGGGCGCCGTGGTGGAATAAAAAAGAAGTGGCGATAAAAATTGAAAAGGTCAAACGCTTAGAAACTATTTTAAGTGATTATAAAATTTCACTCACGCAATACTGCTTACATTTCAACCTTAACCTTTATGGTTTATCAAGTTGCCTCATAGGATCAAAAACTCAACAAGACATGGATGATATGGTAGCGCATTTACAAAAGACTCCCTCGATAGCCACAATGGAGGAGGTCTATAAACGATGGAATAGTTGATATGAATGAACCACATCCAGCAACGTCTCTCGGTCCGATCATGAAGGCCGCTCGAAAATTTAAAAAATTCAATCAGGCCGATGTGGCCCAGGCCATCGGTTGTTCTCAAAGTGCCCTGTCTAAGATGGAACATAGTTTACTCACTCCAAGTGCTCCGCAGTGGTTTTTATTCGCAAGATTTACGGCGATTCCTCCTGAGACACTTGAAACGGGAATCATTGACCGCCATTCCAAAGTGTCTTTGAATGATGCCAGCGTCTCTCTGGGTTATAAGCTCCCCAAGCGCTACCGACTCAACCGTGCTCAAAAAGTCAGAGAGATTTATCCACTACTGACATATCTTGAAAAAAAAATTGATGCCGAAGCCTATCCAGAGCTGATGAGTAGTATTGGAGTCGATCCGGAATTCTTTTTAGATTTTGATAATATTATCAGCTATCAATTTGTGATTGATCTCGTGAATCTTTTCTCACGATTAGAGCATGACTCCCAAAAAAATATTCAGGACATGGTTGTGTTTGGGCAGGATCATCTTTACTGGGATGGGTTTATTGATGAATGGAAAAATTCAAAAGTGTGAAAGATCTTTTAAAGGCTTACGGCAATGAGCAGCCTCATTTTCAGGCCGATT
>CANFNN010000040.1 GCA_947448095.1 Bacteriovoracaceae bacterium
ATCCAGTAGCGTTCTTGGTCGTTAAACCCAACGATACTTACGGCGTGTCCACCGACTGAATGAGAGCTGACTGATTTATAAATACCACTAGAGTAAGTTAAAAAATCCTCATAAACCGTCATTGAAGTGACTACTGGCCCTTTTTTGAGAGCATCTTTTAGTTTTTGAACTGAAGTGCTGAAGATTCCAGTCGGAGCATACGACCCGCTGACTTTGTATGTTCTGGCCGTTTGATTTTGACAAAATTGCTTACAAGAAACGTCTTCGTTGTTTGAACCCATAGTGTAAGGAGCGCAGGCATTATCCACGACGCCATTTCTTTTCACATAAGATGCTGCAGAACTAGGCATCCAGCCGCGCTCACAAGCTCCACCACCGCAAGCAAAGAGGGCCTGGGTAGAGAATTGAGGCTTAAGCCATGAAGCACCGGTTGCAATTGATACTTGAGCTTCCAGTGTTCCAATAGTAGCGAAGGCCACACATGAGCCACAGTTGCCTTGGTTCATAACCGGTCCAAGCCAGTTTGTGCCATTCATATCGCGCCAGTCGATATTTTCATAAGTGTAGGAAGAGGAATAAGCGTCATCATAATTGAGTTTAGAAGTCACAACTTCATTGTTACCCATCATCTTTTTAATCTGACTTTCAGGTAGGTCTGTTAACCAGTTTGATTTCGCAGTCCAGTTGGCCTTCTCTGAAGCAATTTTGCTTTGGATAGAGCTAACGTCAATGGCAGCAAATAAATTGAGACTGACTAGGGATAAACCTAGGAAGAGGGAGAGACAGTTCTTCATTTAACATCCTTGTGAAAAGAAAACTTGTTAGTTTTTGTATCTTTATCTTAAAAATATCCCCAGGCCTCTGGTAACAAACTTAAACTTACAACTACTGAATATGAGATGAAAAAAAGGTAATT
The DNA here is from genome assembly GCA_947448095.1 of Bacteriovoracaceae bacterium. Taxonomy (GTDB): domain Bacteria; phylum Bdellovibrionota; class Bacteriovoracia; order Bacteriovoracales; family Bacteriovoracaceae; genus Peredibacter. The sequence continues at coordinate 917 of CANFNN010000040.1, forward strand.
GAGTAAGCCACTCAGGATGAGGAATGGCCGTCAAAATCTTTGACGGCCTTGTAATATCTACCCTCGGCATGCCTGTGGGCCAAGAGATCCTTTATAGTAGGCCTATGAAAAATATCTTTATCCTAGCTCTTTGCCTTTTCACTCTTTCGGCTACGGCCGCGAGGAAAACCCCATCAGATAAACTCTGGGAGGCGGTAGAGGATGATAATCTCAGAAAGGCCTCCAAAGCACTTGATAAGGGAGCAGATCCCGATTCTGTGAATAATCCTGATGCACCAACGACCTCTATCTTTTTAAGGGCCGCAGTTCTAAACCGGGTTGAGATGATCAAGTTGATGCTTGATCACAAGGCCTCCATTGACCAAGGTCGACCGATTGATCACCACACTGCTCTCATGATCGCGGCTACTCGAAACAATGCTGTCTTGGCGCAATTGCTCGTTGATAGAGGTGCAAATATTAACCTTGATACCATCTTTTCTAGAACCGCTTTACAGATAGCGGCCTTGAATAATTCTCTGGCGGTAGCTAAAGTCTTATTGGCCCAAGAAAATATCGATGTGAATCATAGGCCTGATCTTTGTGCTTTGGCAGTCGCCTCTAGACAAGGGTTTAAAGAGATGGTGGTTTTAATTAGTGGTCAAGTGGAAGCTAAAGCTCCAAGCGTTGAATGCTTAAAAGCGGCTATTGGTATGGCGGAGTATAATCATCACGAAGAAATCCTAGCTATTTTGCACCAGATTCCTCACTTGTAAACTGGCCCTCTGAGGGGTTCCCCCTGATCTTGGAGAGTTTTCATTTCTGCTTCATTAAAAACATGGGAGCGGGTTAAAAATCTTATGCCCTCGGGTGCCTCAAGCGAAAATCCACTTCCTCGTCCGGGAACCACATCAATAACTAACTGTGTGTGCCTCCAGTATTCAAATTGATCTTCTCCGATATAAACTTGAGTTCCCTCAATTTCTCCCAGATACACGTCACGCATGCCTATTTTAAATTCACCTTCTGGGTAGCACATGGGCGAGCTTCCATCGCAGCAGCCACCTGACTGATGAATGAGAAGTGGTCCATGCATGAGTTTTAATTTTGCGAGCCACTCCCGAGTTAAGGGAGTGGCATCAACTCTTTTAAGATTCATAGTTTCTAGAAAAATCCCATTGGGTTTGGATCATAGCTGACCAGTAAGTTTTTAGTCTGTTGGTAGTGATCAAGCATCATCTTGTGATTTTCTCGACCGATACCAGATTGTTTATAACCACCAAAAGCGGCGTGGGCAGGGTAGAGGTGGTAGCAGTTAGTCCACACTCGACCGGCCTGAATTGCCCGTCCCATTCGGAAGGCAATACCATTGTCTCTGGTCCAAACTCCGGCGCCTAGACCATAGAGGGTGTCGTTAGCAATGCTTACGGCATCAGCTTCATCTTTAAACTTCGTCACACAAACAACTGGCCCAAAAATTTCTTCTTGGAACACGCGCATTTTGTTATTTCCTTCAATAATCGTGGGCTGGATATAAAATCCATTTTTTAAGTCCCCAGACATTTCTCCAGGAGCTCCACCGGTAAGGATTTTCGCTCCTTCTTTTTTTGCAATATCCATGTAGGACAGAATTTTTTCTTTTTGATCATTTGAGGACTGGGCCCCAATCATGGTGTCAGTATCAAGTGGGTTTCCGCTTTTAATTAACTGAACGCGTGCGATCGCGGCTGCCAGAAAATTGTCATAGATATTCGCCGAAATAAGTGCTCGAGAAGGGCAGGTACAGACTTCCCCTTGATTGAGTGCAAACATTGCAAAGCCCTCAAGAGACTTACTGGCAAAGGCATCATTTTTCGCCATGACATCATCAAAGAAAATGTTGGGTGACTTACCACCAAGTTCAAGCGTCACAGGAATCAGGTTTTCAGAGGCATACTGCATGATCAATCGGCCAGTAGTCGTTTCACCAGTGAAGGCAATTTTTGCAATTCGTTTATTACTGGCCAGAGGTTTACCGGCCTCAACCCCAAAACCATTCACAATATTTAAGACTCCTGGAGGTAAGAGGTCTTGAATCAATTCTGCTAAAACTAAAATACTAACGGGAGTTTGTTCTGCCGGCTTAAGCACCACACAGTTTCCTGCGGCAAGGGCCGGTGCGAGTTTCCACACCGCCATGAGAATCGGAAAGTTCCAGGGAATAATTTGTCCCACGACACCTAGTGGTTCATGGAAGTGATAAGCGACAGTCTTATCATCAATTTGAGAAATCATTCCTTCTTGCGACCTGATACATCCAGCAAAATAGCGAAAGTGATCTATCGCAAGTGGAATATCAGCGGCCAGAGTTTCTCGAACAGGTTTACCGTTATCCCAAGTTTCGGCCACGGCCAAAAGCTCGAGGTTATTTTCCATTCGGTCAGCAATCTTATTTAGAATGACCGCTCTTTCGCTGGGAGATTTTTTGCCCCAGGCCTCTTTCGCCCCATGGGCCGCATCTAAAGCAAGCTCAATATCTTCAGCTGTTGACCTGGGAATTTCACAGAACTTTTCTCCTGTGACAGGTGTCACGTTATCAAAATATTGTCCTTTTTTGGGTGGCAACCATTCGCCACCAATAAAATTACCATATCGGGCCTTGAAACTGACTTTTGATCCAGGTTGGTTAGGTTTTGAATAAATCATGATGAACTCCTATTTAAAACAATCACGTCTTGCGAGTATAGGGCCGCTGGAATTTGGGACATCTTTATTTCTATGAGAGGGATGTGTTTGTTAAGAAATGACCAGATTTCATAGTTGTGTAACGTATATGATCAAATTTGAATCAATATCTTTTAGTTTAGATCTTACGATTAATTCCTCGAAAAACTCATTTTTCTGGCTATGAGAGTAGGCTTTTTAATTCCGGAAAGGCTTCCAGAAAATTCGTCTCCTGGGCCTGATCAAACAAGCGAATATGCTTTTGAAATTCAGGAATCAGGTTGGTTGAGTCTTGAGCTTTTAGAAGATTCACAGCACTGCTGAAACTGTTAATGGTAGCAGATTCTTCAGGCAGAATATTTCGAAGTGCTTTGAGAAGTTTTTCATATTCAAGGATAGCCTTCTGTTTGATCTCCTCTGGCAAAATATGAACACTGAAAAAAGTCGGCTCATAGAGAAAATAAAGCTGAAAGTTTTCTGGTTCTATAAAGCGCTTTGAGACAAGTGTCTTATAGAGTTTCACCATCTCAAGACAATTCATGGCACTTAAAACTGGAGTCACGGTGAATTTCGCGTGAGGAACTTTCTCCCTGACTATTTCTCTATTTTTTAGGATCTCCTCCCACTCTGCACCTTTTCTTAGGTATGAGAGCTGCTCACCTTGACCGTCTAGGCTTATGTACAGAGAGAGTTTAGGAAACTTCTCCCACAGACTTATGACGTCATGCTTACCCAAAGCGAGTTTAGTGAAATTGGTATTATAAGCGAGGTGGACTTCAGTATTTCTTCCAATGCGGATTAATTCTTTAAGCATCTGGTAGTGCTCTTCCATTAAGAGGGGCTCACCACCAGCAAAATAAATGATTTTTACATTCTGCAATTGATCTAAGGTCATTTTGAAGAGTTCTGGGTGATCACTAATCAGGCGGATATTTTTAGGAAGGCCCTGAGGTCCATAGATCTGCTCAAAGTCTTCAAAGAGTGACGATGAGTTTTGCGGCATGCACATTTTGCATCTGAGATTACAGATATTGGAAAACCTGAAATCCATGTAGCGCAATTTCAGCTCAGGCAAGGCCCCATCGGGCTTCATTGTTTCGAGTAATTTCAAATCGTCTTTAAAATCATTGTTGTTTTGAACTCGGCGAGACACTTTCCCAAAGCTTTCCTGCATGTGACATTTCTTGCACTGAAGCGGCAGATTACCGGCCAGCATATCCAGCCTCAGCTCTTTAATCCGATCAGAATTAAAGATCTCTAAAAACGAGTTTTGATGAATATTGCCAAAGGGGTTGCCGCTCGAGGTGGCCTCGATGCAGGAAAATACCGACCCATCGGCCCCTAAGTGCATGTGAATCCATGGGATGATACAGAATCCTGGAGATTGAGGGCCGCCGTTTTCCATGTCCTGATTCTCTCATGGTGAGGTTGAAAAAAACAAATGAATTGTAGGTAATAAGTTCTCGGTCCTCACATCATGGGCCTTGAATGGATTATTCTTTACCCAACCGGAGTTCCTTATGAAAAAATTATTAGTCGCTATTCTTTTTTTAAATATGCAAGGCATCCAGGCCCAAACCCAGACTCAGGTTCTGACCTCTGAGACTATCAACGTTGATGGTTACTTGGCAGAGAAGAAAGCTTCGGATGAAGAGCTCGAAACAGTCAAAGCAGAGATTGAAAAACAAAAAACTGAAACCGTTTTGAATAAAAAGAAGGCACAGTCCTATCAGGATCTTTCTCAATCAGTAGAGAAATTATCGGAAACCACTGAAGAATATCTGGAAGAGAAAAAAGCCGCGAAAGAAGAAATTGCTAATTATAACTTGAAAGTGAAATGCCTAAACGCCGAGACTCCGGGACCCGAGTGTGAAAAGTTCAGTCGTCGGCGCTAATATTATTTTTTCTTGAAGTCGAAAGGATTAGAGTTTCTTTTTGCATCATTGCGGGCCTTTTTGGCCATTTGAGTGGTGACGTAAGAGAGATCTTTTTTCTTCTCATCTCTTTTTTCATTGATCTTACTGATGCTGCTTGCCTTGAGAGGAATCGCAAAATTCACTTTTACAGTTCTTCCATCCACAATCTTTTGATTTAAAGCATTGATAGCGTTTTTGGCCTGTGAAGGATTCGCCATTTCAACGAACGCCATACCGCGCGATTGGTTGGTAGCAGGCTCTACGACAATTTTAATATTCTTGATTTCACCGTATTGAGCAAACATACTTCTAAGACCATTACGGTCTCTTTCATAGCTTAGGTTACTGATATAAACGGTACTATTGGTGTTATCTTTTGTATTCATAGGGTGTCTTTAACAAAGTTTTTTTAAGATGTCTTGAGGGAATGTAATTCTTTCAGGTACAGTTCCTTATAAAGCTAATAGGATAGAGAGTTTTTATGAATAAATTCGTTACTGCCGCGAAAGAATTGGTCAAAAATGGGGATGCTTTCCTCTCCCAGCATGGTCCTTTGGCCTTTCATCACGAGGCCTATGAGCTGCTGAGAAAGGCAAATTTGCCTGATCTTTTTGATTTTAAAGACTTAGTTCAGACTTCCTTTGCCCCAGATTTTAACCCCAATCAAAACTATGCATCCGCCCAGTTTAGCGACCTGCCGATTACGATTGCCATGGGGGAGCACTGCTTTTTAGACGTCTATTTCTGGCGAAGAAGACCCACAGTCATTCATGATCATCACTTTACCGGTGCCTTTCAATGTCTGGAGGGTGCAAATGTGGATTTAGAATTTGAATTTATTAAAACCAAAAAACTGGGACAGTTTCATGACCTGGGGGAACTAAGCCTTAAGCAGTCGAGGAACCTTGTGAAAGGAGATATTGCTCCGATTGATCTCTTGGATAAATTCATTCATCAAAATCATCACCAGGCCGAGTTAACTATCAATGCCTGTTTTCGCACCCCAGATATTGGGGAAACGAATCTCTCGAATTACTTATATTCCGGTCTGCGCTTTGAGAAGCAGCCTGATCTCCTGAACCGAAATGGCCGCTTAATGGGCTTTCTCTATATTGAGGATTTCGACATTTTGGGGCTTAATCTCACGATTGATGATGCCCTTCATTTTTTAGTTCGAAATTACCGCTCAACATCTACTGGTAAGCGCTTTATGGAAATGAAAGAGTTTATGCAGGAAAAAGTAGACAAGGAGCTTGGTCTCGATCTCACCAAGCTGTTAGACGCGCATGAAATGAAAATGGATCAAATTGAAAATCAATACAATTAGAATTGGGAGTAAGTTATGTTAAATTTTTTTCCGGAAATAGAGCCTTATAACACTGGTTTTTTAAAAGTCAGTGATCTGCATACGATTTACTTTGAAGAGGCCGGCAATCCTCAGGGAAAACCGGTGATTTTTGTTCACGGAGGTCCAGGGGGCGGAATCGATGCCAGCTACCGCAGGTTTTTTGATCCCAAAGTTTGGCGGGTGATTCTTTTTGATCAGCGTGGTTGTGGAAAATCGACTCCATCGTTTGAACTTAAAGAGAACACCACTTGGGATTTAGTTTCAGACATGGAGAAAATCAGAGAATTACTTAAAATTGAAAAGTGGACCGTTTTTGGTGGTTCATGGGGTTCCACTTTGGCCTTGGCCTATGCGATTAAAAATCCCTCCCTTGTTCAAGGGCTGATTCTGAGAGGGATCTTTCTTTTGCGTGAAAAAGAAATTCAGTGGTTTTATCAAGAGGGAGCGAGTTTTATTTTTCCTGAGGCGTGGGCAAAATACCTGAAACCGATTCCTTTCAATGAGCGCCATGATCTGGTGAACGCTTATTATAGTCGACTTACTTCAGAAGACCCTCAGGTTCGCTCTGAGGCCGCTAAAGCTTGGGCGATTTGGGAAGGCTCAACCTCTAAGCTCTATACCGATCCTGCCATGATTGAGCGCTTTGGGGGAGATGACTTTGCACTCGCGTTTGCAAGAATTGAGTGCCACTACTTTACTAATAAAGGCTTTTTTGCAGAAGACGGATGGCTCTTAAAGAATGTTGATAAAATCCGCCACATTCCGACCTGGATTGTTCAAGGCCGCTACGACGTCGTGTGCCCTGCCACCTCGGCGCATGAGCTTCATTCGCTTTGGCCTGAGTCTGAATTATTTATTATTTCTGATGCTGGTCATTCGGCGAGTGAACCTGGAATAAAATCCAAACTCATCGAAGCTACAAACTACTTTGGGGCAATGACTTAGTCGTTGTTGAGAACGCCTGTTCTTTTTTATCTAAGACTTTTGTCAAATGCGTGGTGATTTTGGTGACTGATTTTTCAACATCACTTGCCACGCGATTTTTAAACATTCCAGCAAACGATGAGTTAGGCACGATAAAACTAACGTAAGTTAGTAACGTTTTGCCCTCATAAGGGGAGAAAGTCATATGCCCATCAGTTTGCTTGAGCATATCTGCTTTTACCAAATTCCAGGTTAAGGTGCTGCTTCCATCTGGATCGTGAGTCACAACGTTGTTTGTGACGTGAGACGTTTTATTCACGGGCCACGGCATGACCATTTCAAAATAGACATTCATTTCATTAGGCGAGATTTTTTTTACAATCTTAGATTCCACCATGTCAGGGATAAAAGTTTTGTGCTTATTAAAATCCAAAAACTCATTCATATTGTCTTTTGGAGCGTGGTCTAAAAGAACTAAGATCGTAACCTCAGGCCACACATATCCTTCTTTCCAGACGACTTTTTTGACCATCGAGCCTTTTTCTAATTCCACTTTTTCCGATGGAGTCATTGAAACTTCGGCAAAGCTTAGGTTTGGTAAAAGAAGTAGGGCACAAAGAATAAGAGATTGTATTTTCATGAAATGATTCTATCCCGATATTGGGTAATGATCAAAAGTGGAAAAAGTTTCATTTTGGTCTGCGTTAAGTAGGCCTATTTTGGATGAAAACCTAGCTGACCGGAAAGAAAGACCGGACGCATGCCGTGAGAGACAACCCACTCAAGAAAGGGTGTGGCCGGAGCTCGCCAGGATTCCCATTCAAATCTTTGGGCCACATATCTCATGACTAATTCTAAAAAATCTTCTTCTTTTCCGTAGGGCATATTCAAAAGGCTGACCATGTCGTCGTCTTGCACGTAGAGCTTGATATTTCTACCTTCAACTCTCACCGGACGTACGGCAAAACTTAAACCCTTTGCCATTTCGTCATGGGCATCATGCATGGGAGAATTGGTTTGACTAAAGTAGGGGTGAGGATTGAAGTCGCGCTCTTTCCAGTCAATTGAGAGCTCATGGCGCTGAAGCCATCTTAAAAAGGCGCGCCCTTCACCAAGTTCATTTGCTTCTCTCGCACCCGATGCCCTCCAGCCAGTGTAGGCCCTTTGAAAAGAAACTTTTTTAGGGATGGATCTTTTTAGTAAAAGCAGCGAATGCCGATCTCCGAAAGAGGGAGTGTACCGTACCCCTTGGGCCCAAAGGGAAGCGAAAGTGATAATAGGATTGGGTCTACAGGGATGCAGGGGATTGAATTCAATCTCTAAGAAAGGTACCTGACCATGGATAGTGGCTTTCTTCATACTTTTTCTTTAGTCGGCGTTTTGATGCGAAAAATTTAATCCCCCACCAATTCATCAGCTATTTTGATGACTTAATCTCTTTGGTTGGTCAAAGTGGAGCTTTTTTTGCAGCACTCTTGGGTGATGTCCTTAGTTGAATTTTTCGGGGCATAAATGGCCTAATAAGGGGGACTCTATGGCGGCAGAGAATATTTTAGGACTCACTCAAAATTTTCTTCTTCCCACTTCTGTGGAAAAGTTTAGTGCTGCGATTGGAGAATCTTTAGAGAAGACAAAATTAGGACTCAAATCAGTTATTCCTGCTTTACTGCTAGGAATTGTGACCAAGGCCCAAACCCAAAATGGTGCTGAAGTACTGGTGAACTTGGTTCATCAAGATGGGATAGAGGAAGATAAGTTGCCCAGTGAAACTGAGGACAGTTATTTAGATAAAGGCACTGATGCAGTTCAGGGGATTTTTGGGAATCGTCTTGAGGGTGTGGTTTCAAGCCTCGAGAACACGACGGGGATTCAAAATCCTGGCATTTATAAAATGTTGATCATGGCAGCCCCACTTGTCATGGGATTTCTGGACACCAAGATGAAGCATGAATCTCTTTCGACTTCGGGTCTCATGGGTTTTTTAGATGAACCAAAGACGGCCCTGAAAAAAATTGTTTCTCCAGATATACTTCAGAAAATAAGTGTTCCGGAATTAAGGCGCCCAAGCTACTTACCCCAAGAGAAATCTTTTATTTGGATGATGCTGGTTTTATTGATGCTAGGAACTTTGGCGGGTTTTTGGTGGTTCTCAGGAGAGCGAATACTAAAAAATGGCAAAATCACCCAGGCCGTGATCGGTCCCGTGAATCCAACCTCAGAACCTCTAGTCGTTCCTTATTTTTCTCCCGGTGATATTTTAACAATCGATCAAATGGAATCCTTTCTTCAGTCTGGTGGAGCCGAGCTTCCTCAGATATTTCGCTTTGAAACAGTTCAATTTGAAGCGCGATCAGAAAAATTGATTCCAGGCTTTGAGGGAGAATTAAATTTGGCGGCAAAAGCTTTGAAAAAATTTCCGCTGATAACAGTGAGAGTAGAAGGTCATACTGATTCTATAGAAAGTGAGGCCCGAAGCTTTGAGTTCTCAACGTTAAGAGCGGCCAAAGTCATGGATCAGCTTATCAGGCGCGGAATTGATCCCAGTCGACTGGAAAGCATCGGCATGGGTCAAAGCGCTCCCATTGCGACCAATTCCACGGAAGAGGGGCGGGCCTTGAATCAAAGGATTGATTTGATTATAACCAGCTATAAAAATGAGTAGGTGTTTTTACTGGCCGCGCTTCATGAATCTTTATAGAGTAAGCACCTATGAACCTAGGAAGCCTGAATCTCGCCCTTAAAATGATCAAGGAAGAATATAAACTTTCTGACTCTCAGATTCTTATTCTGTCCCGCAGACTCATGGCCGATGACCGAGAATTTGAGAGGATGTGGAATCTTTTTAAAAATCGACGCACTGGCAATACCGACACTTTTTCTGAGCTCTTGAAAGATCTTTTAAGCTAGTGAATCACTAAAAATTTGGCTAAGATCGGCGGATGAAAAAAATCATCTTTTTGCTTCTCTTTATCTCCTTCTCGGCAATGGCCAACCGCGAAGTGCAGCGTTTACTTGAACTTGTAAATACCAATTCAGGCACGGCCAACATTCAGGGTGTGCTAGCGATTCAAACGAAAATTAAACCTTGGTTTGAGGCCCTCGGCTTCAAAGTAAACTTAGTGCCTAATCCTGAGGGGGAAAACGTCTCAGCTCCTTTACTTGTGGCCGAAATGCCGGGTGAGAAAACTGAAACCATCACTTTCATTATGCATGCAGATACGGTTTTTGAGCCGAGTTCTCCATTTCAAAAAGCTTCCCTCACTTCAGACACCGTGATGAAAGGTCCTGGCACCATGGATGATAAGGGCGGAATCATTGTTGCGCTGAAAGCCCTGGAAGATTATCTGGCGATTGTGAAAAAACCAAAATTCTCTCTTCGCATTTTAGTTTCTCCCAATGAGGAAGTGGGCTCGATTGGTTGGTGGAAGATTTTTCACGACTACGGACAATCATCTTGGTTAGTCCTGGGGCTTGAACCAGGCCATGATGATTACGGCATCGTGCATGGAAGAAAAGGTAACATTTGGTATGAGATCAATGTTGTAGGCAAGGAATCTCATGCCGGACGAGACCATGAAAAAGGTGTGAATGCTTGTCAAATTTTAGCGGGCAAGATGCTTGAGATTCAAAAGCTCACCAATTATAAAAAACTGATTACGACTTCCGTCGGTCGAATTGAGGGAGGCCAGGACAAGTACAACATCGTTTGCGGCTGGGCCAAGGCCAAAGTCGATATCCGGGTGCCGGATCTTGCAAGCTTCAATCTCATCACTAAAAAAATGCAGGCGATTCTTAAAGATCCTCGGATTACTTTTAGTATCACTGATTCCACACCTGCTTTTAATGTAAATAAAATTTCTCGCCCCGTGGTAGCTAAATATATTAAAGCGATTGAGAAATTTGAATCTCGTAAAGTGATTTCTCACGCCTCAGGGGGAGTGGGGGACGTTAATCATTTTAGCCGCGAGGGAATTATTATTTTAGATGGCCTGGGTCCAGTGGGAGGAAACGCTCACACCGAGAATGAATTTTTAGTACTTCCGACCATTGAGAGCCGCTCGCAAATCCTGACTCATTTTCTTCAAGGGCTCTAAAAATTTATGGAAAACTTTGAAAAGCGCCGCGACCGTTTTGAATTTTTTGAGAGTTTTGAAAACCCTCTTTTAAATCTCAGCTTTGATCTTGAGGTTAAAGATTTTAGACCCTTTTGTAAGGCGAACAACCTTCCGCCTTTTCATTTTTTTCTGTATTGTTTTTTTTCTTCAATGAATGAAATTGATAACTTTAAATACCGAGTTCTAAAGGGTGAAGTGTTTAAAGTGGATAAGTTAATTGGCTCTTATACGATTCTTAATTCAGATAATCTTTTCAACTTTACTCGGTTTGATCTTTATACCGATTTACACGAATTTATTCAGCACAGTCAGCTCGCTAAAGAAGAAGTCTCGAAAGCCAAAGGGCTCATGAATACGGGTCTAGAATTAAGTCCGCGTGAGATGAAGAATTATGTTTTTATTACCTGCCTGCCTTGGCTTAAGATGACCGCCATTGAGCATCCCACTTATAAATATAAATCTTCCGATATTCCTTCTGTTGCATGGGGGAAGTTTAGTCCTATAGGTACGAGTGATTTATCCATTCCTCTTTCCGTTCAGGCCCATCACGGCTTTGTGGATGCGTATCATATTCATCTTCTGGCCCAGGCGATTGAGAAGAAAATCGCCCTGCTGATCGGCCAACCTTAAGAAATAATAGAGATTTTTTATTGGGACACACTGCCTAATTCTTGCTATGAATTTATACCTAAATTTATTAAGGAGGCCAGAGCGTGTCTACTATCAGAACTCAAGGCGAATTCGTTGAACTTGATGTGACCGATGACCTTAGAAGCAGTCCTGTTTATAACGAAGATTTAGCTCCTACTAAAATCAGTCAAAGAACCTGGAACAAGTGGCACATCATGTCGCTGTGGGTAGGAATGGCGGTTTGTGTTCCGACTTATACTTTGGGTGCAGTTCTCACCACGTATTTTGGACTCAATATTGTTGAAGCTCTTTGGACCATTCTAGCCGCCAATATTATTGTTTTGATTCCGCTTATTCTTAATGCCTATCCTGGAACCAAGTACGGAGTTCCGTTTCCGATTTTACTGCGCTCTTCATTTGGTATTTATGGATCAAACCTTCCGGCACTTATTCGTGCGTTCATTGCTTGCGGCTGGTTTGGGATTCAGACCATGTTCGGAGGACTCGCGATTCATCTTCTTCTTTCAAGAATCTTTCCTGCCTGGGCCGCTTTAGGTGGTGTTGGGGAAGTGATTGGTTTTGGAATTTTCTGGGTCATGAATATTTATGTCGTGATCAAAGGATCTAAGGCAATTCAGATTCTGGAAGTGATTGCAGCTCCCTTATTAATAGTTGTGGGCGTGGTGCTGATTTCATGGGCAATTCCGCAAATTGATGTGGCGGCCTTGATTGCTGAGCCGGCCAAGCGACCAGTGGGAGCAAGTCCCTGGTCATATATCTTTGGTGGCCTCACGGCGATGGTTGGTTTTTGGGCCACACTTTCATTAAATATTCCAGATTTTAGTCGCTACGCTGTTTCTCAAAAAGATCAAACTTTGGGTCAGATCTTTGGACTTCCATTGACCATGTTTTTATTTGCCATGCTAGGGGTCGTGATGACGGCGGCTTCTCCCGCAATATTCGGAGAAGTGATTTCTGATCCCGTGAATTTGATTGGAAAAATTGATAGCCCGGTTTTAGGCGCTTTTGGTTTGTTTATTATTTTTGTAGCGACCATTTCTACCAATGCTGCTGCCAATGTTTTATCGCCGGCGAATGATTTTCAAAACGCTTTTCCTAAAAAGATTAATTTTAAACGCGGCGTCTACCTAACTGGAATTATCGGTATTTTACTCATGAGCTGGGAGCTGCTTAGAAAACTTGGACTCATCCAGTCAAGCGTGAGTCTAGAAAGTATTTATTCCAATTGGCTTCTGAGTTATTCCAGTTTACTGGGCCCAATTGCAGGAATTATGATCATGGATTATTTCATTATCAAAAAGCAGAACATTCATCTTATTGATATTTATAAACCTGATGGGGTGTATCCGAAAGTAAACCGAGCAGGTATGATGGCCTTTATCATTCCGGTGCTTTTAACCACGGCATGCCTTTTGACCGAGACAAATTTGTGGATTTATAAGTATGGATGGTTTGTAGGGAGCGCACTTGGTGCTATCATTTACTTCTTTTCTAGTAGACATATTTTTCAACGCGACACAATGAAGGAGTTTGCATGGGACTAAATAATATCAAAATCCAAAAAGATTTTGGAAAACTCAAAAACTGGATTGGTAACAAGGAAGTTGAATCTAAAGCGACTCAATATATTCCTCTACACACTCCTTATACCGGCGAAACTATCGGTGAAGTTCCTCTGGGATCGGCGCAAGATGTGGCCGATGCTGTGGCCTCGGCCAAAGCGGCTTTCAAACTTTGGAGTAACACGAACATCAAAGAGCGCGTTCAAGTTATGTTCAAACTCAAAACTCTTATGGAGCGCGATTTTGAACAATTGAAACAACTCGTTTCTCTTGAAAATGGTAAGGCCCTCGCTGAAGCTCACGGTGATGTCGCCAAAGCGATTGAAGTCTTAGAATTTGGTTGCTCTATTCCGAATAAAATCTCAGGCCCTATGCAGGAAGTTTCTAACGGAATTTACTGTCAGGTGATTAAAGAGCCAGTCGGTGTGGTTGCGAGTATCGTGCCTTTTAACTTTCCTATCATGTGTCCAATGTGGACGATTCCTATCGCTTTGACTGTGGGTAACACCATGGTGCTTAAGCCTTCTGAGCAAGTACCTCTAGGTGCAATGAAGCTTGCGGCCCTATTAAAAGAAGCCGGTCTGCCTGATGGTGTACTCAACATCGTTCACGGTGGAGTGGATGTTGTGAACGCAATTTGTGACAACACAGATATTAAAGCGCTTAGTTTTGTGGGTTCAACTAAAGTAGCAAAACTTGTTTATGGCCGTGCTGCGATGGCGGGCAAACGTGTTCTTGCTCTTGGTGGAGCAAAAAACCAT
>CANFNN010000041.1 GCA_947448095.1 Bacteriovoracaceae bacterium
AAAATAACTTTTTTATCGCTTAATCCCTCAACAGATTTTATCACGATGGGGTATCGGAAAAGACCGCCATTGGCAATTACTGAGGCAATCACAGCTCCATGAACTGGACTCATCACTGTCTGAGTATTTAATCCAGAAGAAAATTCGGCTAGGTTGTATTGATCCTGGGCCATATTAAAAACGGAAGGAGTGAGATTGATTCCTTCTAATAACTTTTTATTAAACCCAAATTTCTCTGCCATTCGTTTCAGACCAGCAGGAGTGAGGTTTTCAATCGCAGTTCTTCCAAAAATTACATTATTTGAAGTGGCAAAAGCTTTTTGAAAATCGAGACTTCTAATCCAGCGACGATTCGGTGGCTGCTTCAATTGCGAGCGATAAAGAGTCGTGGATCTGCCCGTGAAACTAAATTCTGTATCTGTTTTAATATGAGTATTTTCTAAGAGATCGGCAGCTGTAATCACTTTAAAAATACTTGCTGCAGGATGAGTCGTTGTAAAAGCTAGATCTCTTCCAAATACGTTTATCTTTCGAGCATAGTCAACAGCGGCGAGAATATGTCCGGTGCCATTATCTATTACAACCACAGAAGTGAAGTCAGGACGATAAAGGGCCAATTGCTTTTTAACAAATTCTTCAAGATCAGGATTAAAGGTATAGTTTGTTTTATACTTACCAGAATCGTAATCAATTAATTCATTCCAAGTCTGATGCTTCCCAATAACTTTTTTCCATTGATCCTGAGTTTCACTAGTGGGTGAAACTTTTATCGCCTGGATATCTGCGGGTGTTTGAAACAGGGAATTATCTTTAATAAAATTAAGATTTCCCCAAACGGGAAAAGAAAAAAATGCGCCCAAAACGAGCAAAGTTAGAAAACGGTTTAAGTCCTTGAAAACCATTCAAGCATTATGCCTTAAAGTGCTTTCCAATGACAAAAAATTCTTTACTGACAGATCGGGTTGATTTGGGCTTTAGATATTGGAACTCATTAAAGCGATTTTTCTGCTCTTTCAGGTAATTCTGGGCATTTTGAGAGTCAAAAACCTTAATCACAAAATTTCCACCTGGTTTAAGAAACTTGGGAAGGAGTCCAAAAACCGATTCTACGAGATTTAGGCTACGGATTTGATCAAGTGATTGCATTCCTGTGGTGCTAGGCGCCATATCCGAGAGAACAACATCAAACTGAGAATCCACATCCAGTTGAGACAAATCAGCGATGTCGAATATGTCTTTTTGATAGATTCTGACGTTTTTTAGACCTGTGAGCTTTTTATTAATCTCTTGAATATCAATCCCCACAACTCGACCTTCATCACCAATTATTTTACTGGTGTACTGAACCCATGAGCCCGGAAAATACCCAAAATCGACGACTAACATTCCTGGCCTGAGAATTTTATAGCGTTGATCTATTTCTTCCAATTTATAGATACTACGGGCGACGTAATTATCTTTTTTGGCTTTTTCAAAATAATGATCTTTAACTTTAAAGTTTCCCATGCCCCTTATTAGCAAGCTTTGCTAAAATGAGCCATGAAAAAAAATGCCTTGGCCTCTGAAGTATTTAGCCGCTTAAAGAAGCTCTATCCCGATGCTCATTGTGAGCTAAACCACTCAAATCCTTTTGAACTTTTGATTGCTACAATCCTCTCTGCCCAGTGTACAGATGTTCGAGTGAATATGGTCACCCCCGCTCTATTCAAGAAATTTCCTACCCCCGCAAAAATGGCAAAAGCTAAGCTTGAAGACGTTCAAGAAGCCATCAAATCCATTAATTTTTTTAATAATAAGAGTAAAGCCCTTATCGGCTGCGCCCAAATGCTTGTAGATAAACACCAAAATGAAGTGCCTCAAACGGTTGAAGAGCTGAGCGAGTTACCTGGTGTAGGAAGAAAAACTGCCAATGTTGTTTTAGGAAATGCGTTTAATATTAATACTGGAATTGTGGTCGATACTCATGTCAAACGAACTACCCTATTATTAGGTCTTACTAAAAATACTGATCCAGAAAAAGTCGAACAAGATCTGATTAAACTTTTTCCCAATGAAACTTGGACTGACTTGTCTCACTTGCTGATCTTTTTAGGGAGAAGAACCTGTATTGCCAGACGACCGCAGTGTGATCTTTGTGTCCTCAAAGATATTTGCCCGTCTGTGATTAAAGTAAAGAAAGCTCCTCAAAAAGCTCTTCGTGGCACCAAATAAGGGGCGGAAGATAAGTCGGTTGAACTTTAGTCACTTCTTTTCCTTGAGAATAAAATTTAATTTTTGATTGCTGACATAGAAGAGTTCCGCCAGCAATGTCCCAAATATTTTTCGGCGCTAAACTGATCACAAAATCAACTTGCCCGGCCGCCAATCGCCCTAATTTGTAAGCTATACTTCCTACTGGGGTCAGTTTAAATTTTTCACTTTTAAACAATTGGTATAAACCCTTCTCCCACTCACTATGGGAAACTTCTCCAAAGTAGTGAGGCTTGAGTCTAAAGGACACGGGCAGCATCTCACTTTGGTATAACTCTTTAGTGACCGGATTATAAACCCAGCCCTCACCACAGAATGCAGATGATTCAAAATGGCCAACGGACACCGCCCACTCAGGCCTATTTCGGATGTATTCCCGGGTCCCGTCCAAAGGGTCAATGGCCAGCAGAGGAAATTTCCAATCCGAGTATTTTTCCTCAGAGTAAAAAGTCACCTCAGGATAAAACTCAGAGGCCATCTCCTCAATCACACTGGATAAGGCCAGGTCCAGTTCAGTCACGGGCGAGCCGTCATTTTTTATTTGAATCGTAGGTGACGGATGTAACCCCACTAAATGATTTATTTTCGACACGAAATCCACCATAATTGTGGCCAAATTTGGTCTCAATAATTGTTTTTTATCCACAAAATCATCCTAGTTTTCCACAATTATTTTTGTTTTACATAACCTAACACCTGTCATCAGATTAGCGTTATTTATTGTAAAATCAATTACATAAAAAAGGGGACACTTAAGTCCCCCTTACATTCAACAAATCAAAAGTTATTTAGCTGTTCAGTTTTCCCCAAAATTTATCAACTTGCAGTACCTAGGGTTAAAAGCTCTACATAACCATCTTGCGCCACAGAAATAGCGAAAATCTCATCACTTGCAGCGCTCAGATCATCCACGACGCTAGTTAACAGCTTCACACCGGAGGCATCGACATAAACAAAGGCTTGGTCAGGACTTTTAGCGTGTTGAGACGTGAAGTGTTGATAACAAGAGGAGAAATCTTTGAAAACAGTGGCCGTTAAGTGAGTCTTGTACAAAAGTCCTCCTTGATGCCTAGAAGAGATCCATTCTCTTCCTGCTTGATGATTAAATTGTAGCAAAGTTTTGGGATATGGTGCAAAAGAAAAGTCGATTAATTCCAGAATATTAATAACTTAACCCAAACCTAACGATTCAAATACTCAACTATATCCGGTGGGGATTGATAGAAATTATAAAGCATTCTCACTCGACCTTCGAAGTGAGAATCCAGCAGGCAAAGCAGAACATAGATGGCGTATATGAAGTTTCGGCGTGAGCGCAGGCGACTTATACTTTGAAAAATCCATTCCAGAGGCAAGATCGACAAAAAGACCACAAACCATAACATACCAAAACTTTTCACCAGATCTTTATCGACTAAGAGACTGAGAATAATGACACAAGCAACCAAGATTCCTAACTCGCCCACACGCTTAAAATTAATGCTTAGGGTGGCCAGAAGTTTTATTTTAGGTTTAATCAACATGATCACAAAGGCAATCAGACCAATAAAAGAAAGTGAGTAAAAGGCCTTACGCTTAATCACTTCGCTCGCGTAGCTTTGTAGCTGGTGAAGGCTCATGGCATGTTCAAAAAATCGAAGATCAATATGCGTGATCAAGGTAATAAGAATTAATAACATCCCAAGCGACGTGTATTTGACGAATTGCGCCCGATACCACTCAGTATTTTCTTTTAAAAAGTAAAAGTATAAAAGTCCTAGGCCCACGGGAAATAAAAAGAAATGGTTATAATTTAAAGTCACTCCGGCATAGCAGAGAAGCCCGTACATAAGCCCCGCTCGGTAGGTTGAACTCTTCACACACCACAAAATAGACCAAACCCAAAGAACAGAAAACGTGGTTGAAGCGCAGGCATAAATATCTTTTTTTAAAAACAGGGGAAATCCCCAAGTTGAAACCAAAGCGAATAGGCCAAGGATAGAGAGCCTGCGAGAAATGAAAAACCGTAATATCCCATAGAAAGCTAATAGATAAATGCTAAAGCTAATAAAATAAAAATGCATGCTCCAGCCAAGATTCATAAGATGCGGAAAACGTCTGAAGGGAAAAAAGTTCATATGGAGATAACTCCATAACTGCCCATTCATCTTCTCTTCAGGATCAACGATTAACTTAAAGGTTTCTAAATTACTTAAAAAAGGAAAGCTCGGCATGGAGGCAAAAAACATCGCAATCGTAAGAAATAGAACCGTTTTCTCAAAGGCATCGAGATATTTATATTCCGTGAACTGACTTGTGACAGACTCTTGGATAATTTTCCCACGTGTCGGCCAGGAATAAAAAAGTCCTACCACCACAAAAAATCCCCAAAAGAAATGGCGAACAATAGAATCAGGAATGAACGACATGAGATTGAAAATCACCATCATGGTGGCGTTTCCAATGATGACTCGGTAAAGAATCCGGTCAATGGTGGAATTGGCCTTAAAATAGATCTTCAACCGGTGATCAATCTCTTTACCTAACAGGTACCATTGGCCGGCCATAAACATCAGGTACGCCAGCATCATCAAGGACTGAACAAAAATGTTAATTTCCAAGGATTTTGGAATCCAGACTGGCAGTAGCAGAAACGAGAAGTAAATAACTACCCGATTTATAAAGAACTTAGATTTTTCCCAGATAATATTTGAGCTTTCCACTAAAGTATTTTCCCTAATATCCGATCAGATTAGTGGACTATATCACTATAGGCCAGACCTTAGACCTAACTCTATAAAGGGGAGATGGACTGTTCAACCATCTCCCTTTTCTTCAAATCGTAGCTCACTTTCTTCCCACTTGCATCAACTAAGTCCCATGCTAACCTTAACTGTGATTAAAGGCTTCATGCCTGATTATCCCAAGCAGCCTTTCATGGAGGAAAGAAATTGGGGATTTCCTTTGGTTCAATCAATTCAGGACTTCCTAAGGACATTGTTCAACAGATTGTTGAAGCAGAAAAAATTCCACTCAAGCAAATGGAAGGTCGCAAAGGGAAAATCGAAGATAAGAAAGCCCTCGTGGGTCAACTCATTACTCTTGTTGAAAATATGCGCGGCGAAATTCTTAAGAGCAAGGGCTCTCGTAGCTTAAGAGAAATGAAGGTGAATACTGGGGATAATCCTAATATTGCAGTCACAGCTGATAAAAACGTTGCTGACCCTGGTAAATACAATCTCGAAGTCGTTCAGCTAGCACAAAAATCTTCGGCCATTAGTAATGGTGTCGAGGACAAAGATAAAACCTATCTTGGTGTAGGCTATATTAAGGCGGTCCTTCCTAACGGCGAAACCAAAGAAATCTATGTTGATGAAGAAAATGCAACTCTCACAGGTATTGCAAAATTAATTAATACAGATCTTGCTCTTGGCATGAAAGCTACTGTGGTTAACGATGGAAAAGATGAAGACGAGCCCTTTAGGCTGATGATTGCCATGCAGGAAACTGGAGACGGCAATAGAGCAGAATTTCCTTATATGTATTTAGTTGATGGTGAAGTAGATTTATATTTTGATCAGGAAAAACCCGCTCAAGATGCAAAAGTGAAACTTGATGGATTTGAAATTGAAGTCCCAAGTAATAAAGTCACCGACCTCATTCCTGGTGTTACGATTGATCTCAAAAAAGCCAAAATCGGTGAAGAAATAAGTATCGATATCACTGAGGACGTAGAAAAAATTGGAACCAAGATCACAAGTCTTGTCGATAATATCAACAACGTTCTTAAATTCATCAAAGATCAAAACACACTGGACGAAAAGACCGACACGTCCCGAACTCTAGGTGGTGATCTGACTCTGACAACGATTGAAACCAAAGTGCGCTCAGCTGTCTTTACACCGATTGCTACCGAAAGCGGCACTCACCGTATTGGTGACTATGGAATTTCGTTCGAAAGAAGTGGTTTATTAAAATTTGATCAGGCGAAGTTTGAAGCTGCACTTTCTAAAGACTATAAGGCCGTCGCCCAAACCTTGACTGGGATGTATTCCCTGGAAGGCGGCAAGAGCAATGGATTTATTGATCTGCTAGAAGAGGCCTCTAAATCACTCTTAAGTACTCCCAACGGTGCTCTGCAAACTAGAAAAAATGGATTACAAAGTCAGATAGGCAATATTGATCGCCAAATTGCCACACGCCAAAGAATGATTGCCTCAAAAGAAGAAATTTTGAAGGCGAAATTTGCCCGACTAGAAGAGACAATGTCTAAAATTCGAGGTCAGGGGGCAGGACTTGCCGGATTAGCAGGACCTATGAGTCCAGTACAACAATTAGGGTAGAATGATCGTGACATAGCGAGGAGGGTCTTATGAGTTATGGTTTAGGTGCTTACAAAAAAACTTCTGTTGAAACTGCAAGTAAGGAACAAATCCTACTAATGCTTTATCAAGCAGCTATTAAAAACACGAAAAAAGCCATTGAAGCTATCGAGCAAAAGAATCTAGCGAAAAAAGGTGAATACATCGGCAAGATGCAAGACATCATCGTAGAACTTTCTAATAGCTTAGATTTTGAAGTCGGTGGAGATGTCGCCAAAGAATTGGCATCCCTCTATGACTATATTCTTTACTCTAGCACCCAAGCAAACATCAAGATTGATAAAACTCATCTTGAAGGATGCCTGAAAGTTCTCAATACGCTTTATGATGGTTGGACAGAAGCCATTAAGCAAATCAAGACGCAGACAACTAATCATAAGAGTGCTTAATGAATAAAATGATCCTTCTTTTCGATGAATTCATTATGAAGGCTATTCTGATGACGGAGTCTATTTTGGACTCAAATTATCTCGAAACAGCTAAGCTTGATGATTTTACACAAAACAGGGAACGACTGCTCTCCGTTATTGACCAAATTTCCCAGCAAATAGAATGGGTTAATGTTGGTGCTGATGAGAGAAATGAATTCAACCGGAAAATTGAATACATTAAAACTCTAGATGTTAAACTTTTGGCAAAACTTCAAGAGCATAAAGAAGAAGTCAAAAAAGAAATTGAACAAACTTTCAAACAAAAAGAAAACGTCAAAGGCTATAACCTTTCCGACGTTAAATAAGTTTGAAGAAGCTACTCATTTTACAGACGGATGAAGCTTACTTTCTTTTCGAAACATTGATTACGCTTGATCATAATCGTGAATTATTTAACGATTTTGAAATAACTATTTTAGTAGACCCTAAATCGCTCGCCCAGCTCAAAGACGGAAGTGAACCTATTCTGACCGGAATCACAACAAATCTTGCAGCCGTTATAGATAAAGAATTTGATTTAAGCGTGAACCTGTCTATGAATGAAACTTCATGGGTGTTACATGAAAAGATTAAATCCTATAAAAAAATTGGGCCACATCAAAATGAAAAACAACTTTTGATTGATGATGCTTGGTCATCGTATTTAATAACTCTAAAGGCCAGAGCCCCTTTTTTAACTTTTCATTTGCAAGATATTTACAAAAATATTCTTGGCATTAAGAAAATTGCAAACTTTCAGAAAACTCCAAAAAATTTTCAATTTGTAGTTATCGGATTATGTAACACTGATATTTTTTCTTCGATGGAACAAGAGAAGCTAGTTAATCTTATTCTTTCAGGCCAACCTCACTTAAAAATTAGAGACATTTCAGAAATAGACCCAATTTCTAATCTTTCCCAGGTTTTATATATTGGCCCAGCGAACTTTCAGGCCGTAAAAATTTGTGAAGCCGGGGCACAAGGAATTTTTCTCACCAGTCATTTCCAGGGTTTCAACTTGCTTCCTCATGATCAGGGGCACCTACTCGTTAGCTCAAAAAACTCTCACTTCAATGCAGACAAGTTAATTCCTATTATAAATAGCCAAATTATTCATAAGGATATTCCTCAAAATTCAACGTACGCGATCTATAAGACGGAAGAAGAAAATATTTTTGGAAGTTATCTCAAAAGTCTTAACTCTAGTGATGATAATTACCCCGTCTACCAATCGCATGTCGTACTATGGAATTTCATTTTAAATCTTTATGAGGTACATTTAGATATTTCAAAGTGCCAAATATCACAGATCGAATTAATACGAACGCAAATTGAAGTTTTGAATAAACTCATTCGACTTTATGATTACGCCATGAGTTCAGTCGACACCATTCATCAGGAAGCCAAATCTGTTTCGGCCAACAATGAAAAGATCCAAGGCCACCTTAAAAACTTAAAAGAAATGGATGCAATAACAGACCAAATATCTCAAACAAATTCTTTTCTGAGACCGATCCTCGATTTTTATCGCATTCGCCGCGGCCAGAATTCCGGTGCTACTCTTTTAGAACAATCTCAACATAGCTTTTTGACTTACTCCGAAGAACATCAAGCCCTTAAGGCCTTACTTGAATTATTTTCTGTGACTTTGAGCAAAAACGAAGTTAGCATTTAATTATCAAGGAAGAAAACATGTCAAGGATGACTGATCAAGCCTTTGTGGACTTTGACGTCTTAATCACTAATACCGTTCTTATCGCTCAGGACTTACTGAACGATATTGTTGGTCAGATTAATAGCATCGAAACTTTCATTCCGGAAAAAGAGTATTTCTGGAATCTTCAGTTAACTGGCCTGTCCTCTGACATAACAAAGTTTGTTGAGCTGACCACCATGATGGCCAAGATTCTGACCAATCGAAAAAACATCACTATCCCTGAGATCAAACAATCCCACATTCATTTGTTATTTGTTCTTAAAGGTATTAATCAAGCTCAAAAGAAACACGACTCAATAGTATTAGAAGATTTGATTAAGTATGAATTAAAAGATAATTTAACTCAGTGGAAAATAGATCTTATTCCCCAAATCAAACGACTTCTAAACTTCTAGCGATTCATATTGATCCGCAAATCCTGAATGATATCCCAGAAGGAACTATAGATAGTTCTATTTTCAGATCTGTGCCCGCCAATGAAGCCCAATTCATATTATTAAAAAAGAAATCTCGCATCTGGGTCCAACTACCCGATGGAGAATTTTGTGATTATCCATACTATGTTAAAAATATCTCAAAACTCCTTGAGACTTTTAAATTTTACTCGCTAACAAATAATAGTTCGATGGAGGCATTCCAATCCTTTATCAAGTCAACTCAGGTAATTGAAAAAAAGATTTTCTCTAACGTCTCTATGGGCCCAGGTGAGAACGTCAAAGACCTTTGGGATGAGATTATTAAGAAAGTGAATAATATTTCAGCTCAGTCTCACAGCTTAAAAGGATTGGTGGAAAAAATCCTAGAAGTTCCTTTCCTACAAAACTTTCAAACATCACTCATTATTCTTCACCTTAAAGGTCAAACCAAAGCTGAGCTAATGGGAACAATGTGGAGAAGTGAACGTGTTCATAGCTTAATTGAAGTCAAAGAATTCAATAGCTGCTTTAACACCATTAGAAAATCAAAAATCAAATCATTTACGACGGATAGCTTTTCTAAATTAAATCTACCATTTAACGGAAGTTTTTTAGCTAAAGAAGTAATTAGTAAAAAATATAGTTTAATTGCCATTGTTTCTAGGCATGATTTCCTTAACTATGGAACGGACGAGATCGAACTTTTTGAAACATGTATCGACTTATTACAACCTCATTTTGAGAGATTAATTGATCAGGAGTTTTCTGATAAAAAGATTTCGGAATTAAGAGTATGTCTTAAGGATTTTCCTCTGCCGTTGAGAATCAGAGATTCACAGTCCGGTTCCTCGTTTATGAATGATCTTTTTAACGATGAACTTCAGGATCAGGATATTTTCTTTAATAAAAAAATTAAAGGACCATTCAGTCTCGATCTCTATGACAGCGATGAGCTCCGTCACTATGCTTTTGATCTATTTCACTTTCAAAGAATTTCTCTTCTGGGTGAACTTCTAAACACTCTCAGGCATGAACTTAGCAACCCTTTATTCGGCCTAAAACTCAGCTCGCAAATATTTTCTACCCTTGATGTGAATTCTGACGATAAAGAACTGATGGCAGAAATCGAAAAAAACGTAGATCGATGTCAGGCGATAATTGAGAACTTTTCAAATCTGTATCAAATACAACCTGACAACCAACCAGTTTTACTTAAAAAGATGATTGATGAATCACTAGTACTTGCAAAAAGTGAGATCAGAGAAGTTTCCAAAAAAATTAATTATTCAAACGGAACTGAATCAATTCAACTTCATGTTCCCCTGATCTTTGTAGTTCAAGTTCTCTTCAATTTAATTGTCAATTCAGCCCAGGCGATGCGCTCACAGACTCAGCGAGCGGAGCTCTCTATCAATATGTCCATTTTCGAGAATCACGTCATTATCGATATTTCAGACAATGGTCCAGGCATTCCAGATGATAAGCTGATTAATTTATTCAAACCATTTTTTACCACTAAATCCCAAGGCACTGGGCTAGGTCTCGTTTTATCGAGAAATCTCACCCAGCGTATGGGCGGAAATCTTGAGTACGTCATTAACCCCCATCACAAAGGCGCCTGCTTCAGGGTGAGTCTACCTATCTCATGAAATATATCCTAATTATCGAAGATGAAATTCTAATCCAGCAGTCCCTTAAAAAACTTTTAGAGCGAAAGGGCGCAAAGGTTGACGTCTCGGCTAGTGGTAAGATGGCAATCGACCTGATTTTGACTAATAATTATGACCGAATAATCTGCGACCTTATGCTTCAAGACATTTCGGGCTTTGATGTCATTGAGGAGTCTAAAAAGCGCTACTCAACTGAGGATATAGGGAAAAAATTCGTTATCATGACGGCCTATAATTCTCCACAAGTTCTTTCCCGCGCTAACTCTTATCAGTGTAAACTATTAAATAAGCCATTTGATAATCTTGATGAAGCGTTGAAAATCATGACGGAGTAATTTATGAAACAGGCATCTCTGAATATTGTAGGAATAACTCTAAAACCCAACTCCACTCCGGAATTTTATAATATACTTCCCAATCTTTGTTCATGGCTGCTTCGAAGAAAACGCCAAATCATCTTTAATATCGACGATAAAGACCGTGTTTTAAAGTTTTTCAAATCCAAAAACGTTGATCACTTGGAATTTTGGGACACTAAATCTTTCCACAAAAATGTCGATCTCATGCTTTCGCTTGGTGGAGATGGAACATTGATTGGTGTTTGCCGGAGAATTAATTCGAAAATTCCCGTTCTTGGAATCAATTTGGGCCGACTAGGATTTATTACAGAATTTAATAAAAATGAATATATTGACCGGTTGAGTGCCATCCTTGATGGTAAGTATCAAGTCACAACCAAACCGTTGTTCCACATTTCTGTCTTGAAAAAGAACAAAACACACTTCAAGGACTATTTTTTTAATGATGCTGTTTTAGCAAAAAATGACATCGCAAGGATGATCTACATCAGAGCAGAGCTAGGCACAGAGCATGTATACAATATTTCAGGTGATGGCATCATCATCTCCACGCCGCTAGGGTCTACCGCCTATTCGATGGCCGCAGGTGGACCAATCGTCCATCCCGATGTCAAAGGCCTGGTCTTGACGCCAATTTGTCCTCACTCACTTATTCATAGACCTTTTGTGGTTCCTGATAGTGCCCCTATATCGATTAAGATACTGCCCCCACACCATTCTATGACCCTGACTCTTGATGGTCAGGTAGGCTTGAATGTGGATGACCAGGACGTAGTTATGATCAATACGGCAAAAGTGAAAAAAGTTCTTTTGATTAAAAACCCTGATCGCAGCTATTTTGAAACGATCCGTGAGAAGTTCATCTTTGCCAAAAGAGATTAGTACGTAAAAGATACGCTTTTTCTTGACATCCGTAAATTATCCGTAATACTTAGAGAGAAGAGAGGGTGTTTATGGAAATTAAATTCTATTTAAAAAAATTGATTATTCAGAATTTCGCTACCTTTAAATCCCAGTCGATTCAATTTCGGCCAGGTTTTAATGCGATTATCGGGGAAACCGGATCTGGTAAGAGCTTAGTACTTGATGCACTCCAAATAATTCTTGGTGCAAGAGCGGATAAAAGAGTTGTGAGAAAAGACACTGAATTCTCTTTAATTGAGGCTTCTTTTTTTTGTATCGATTCTGAAATTATTCAATTCCTAGAATCAGAAGGATTCCCAATTGAAGGGAAAGAACTAATTATTAAGCGGCTTATCTATAAAAATGGCACGACAAAAAATTATATTAATCATCTAGCTTGTACCGCGAGTTTTTTGGCTATTTTCTCACGCCGCTACATTGATATTGTAGGACAATTTGAAAATCAAAAACTCTTATCCGAAAGTTATCAATTAAGTCTTTTGGATCATTATGGAAAAGTATCCACTGAATTAGCCGCCTACCAAAAACAATTGCAAGATTATAAAGAACAACAACTGCGTTTGAAAAATCTGGAACAATCCAAAACTCAAAGAGAACAAAGATTAGATTATTTAAGTTTTCAACTTCAAGAGATAGAAAAACTGAATCCATCCTCCCAGGATGAAGAAGATCTTCTTAAGAAGAAAAACCTTCTAATAAACGCTGAAAAGATTAGCAAAATCTCTTTTCACGTGAAGGACATTTTTGAAGGAGACGAGGGACAACCTGGTCTCCTTTCACAATTAAAAAAATTAAACACTATTGTCGTCAAAAATAAGGAGTTCCTTGAAAGTAATATTTCTGAAGTCTCTGAGATTGATGACAAACTCCATCATCTTTTTGAAAATATTAGTAAAAAACTTGATCTTGATATGGATCCACAGGAACTCGAAGGAGTTATCGAACGATTAGATTTTTATCAAAAATTAAAAAGGAAATTCGGCGGTAGCTCAGAGTCGATTCTTCAATCTCAAGTTGAATTTTTAAAGGAAAGAGATGATCTACAGTTACTTGATATTAATTTGGAAGAAATTAAGAATAATTTGGTAATAATTAAAACTGATTTGCTGAAGAAGGCTAAGCATTTACATCAAAAACGTATTCTGAATGCCGCTAAACTTTCTAGGGAACTTACCGAGAGAATTCAAAATCTTAAAATGACCGGTGCAACAATTAGACTGGTTTTAGAAGAACTGCCTGAATTTAATGAATCCGGCATTTCTCGCGCAAATTTTGTAGCAGAAACAAATCCTGGCGAAGGCTTTTTTAAAGTTAAAGATATTGCCTCGGGTGGAGAGCTTTCACGAATTCTTTTGGCGGTCAGACAAATATTATCCACCTACGACTCTATAAGCATTTTTCTTTTTGATGAAATTGATACGGGGATAGGCGGGGAAACTGCCAATTGTATTGGAAAAGCACTTTGCCAAGTCGCCCTCAATGGCCAAGTCGTAGCTATTACCCATTTGCCACAAATAGCTCAATTTGCTGATCTCTTAGTCATTGTTCAAAAAGAAGTTCAGTCAGAAGAAAAAAACTCTCGCACAGAATCATCGGTAAAAGAAATTTCAGGAAAATTGGTGCAAAAAGAGGTGAGACTAATGGCGCAGTTAAGTTAGATTCTCAAATGAGATATTATGATTATCAATCAGGAGAAATGTCTTAGATTTTAAAGCGTAACCATTATTAATATAAACACTCTTTGGATTAATAGAAAAAACGTCCTGAACGTGGCTATGCCCTCCCAGGATAAAGTCATGCTTTCCCATTGTTTTCTTAGTTACTCCGTCGCGAAAAACTTGCTTAATAAGATTTTCATCATAAAATTTTGATCCACGCTTTCGGGAGTTTTTTGAGGCCCTATTTCCCAAATAATTCAAAACTACATAGGGCATCAAGTAATTAGCGACAAATCTTAAAGGACTAGAAAGAATTAGAGATTTATATTTTTGATAATTGAGATTCTCAACTTCATGCTCATCGCCATGTGAAAAATAATATTCTTTGCCATCAATTATTTCAACGATGGGTATTTGCGACAAAATGACTTCAGAATCCGGCCAGCGTTTTTTTAAAAGCTTTTCTAGATGAACATCATGGTTCCCTTCAAAAAAATAAACTTTTTTACCCTTTTTTATCAAATCATCCATGAGGTCGAAAATATGACCAAAGTTTTCCAAGTACTGTGCATGTGGTCCACACATTAGATCGAAGATGTCCCCCAATAAAAGAACATAGTCGGACTTGACCACTGTTGGATGAGTCAGAAAACTACACAGAAGATGAAAGGCTTCATCGCCTGGTATTTTCACGTGGACATCAGAAATTGCAACAATCTTCATTTATCCATTTATAACATGCAGCTCAGACTTAATCCTCTCAAAAATATACTTTTCAAGATGCTTTTTACTGATTTGGTCAATATCAGAGAATCGGCAACACACCCTCCAAACCTTATAAGTAAAACCATTATACTCATCTGGTTCAACTTCTTTAATTAAGGAAATCTGAGCATTTACTTTTGT
>CANFNN010000042.1 GCA_947448095.1 Bacteriovoracaceae bacterium
AGTACCATGGGCATGAAGATCGCCGTTTTGAAAAAGGATGTTGTAGTTGTTCAATATTCTCAGGATGCCTTAAATAATGCCTCGACTGATTTTGCGGCCCAGGTCTTTGGAATAAAAGTTGAAAAAGTTCAGACATTCTCCGAAGTCGTAGGTCTTTGTCGTAAAGCAACGGAAGCCGGCAAATCTGTCCTAGTGGATGTGCGTCTGAATTCCAAATTTACCGATGAAACAAAGAAATTTGTTGAGACGTTGAAACGTGGTTTCCAGCACGTAGAAGTCCTAGGCACACTTTCGGCAATTCACTCTGAACTTTATAACCGAAAAATTATTGCCCGATATAAGGACGTGGTTGATGGTGTTATCATTTCTCATGTGGATCTCTGCATGAACTTTGGAGCACTTTTCAACGTTCATAAGGCCCATAACAAGTTGCCCCTGAAATTCTTTGGAACCGGTCCCGTAGTTCCTGACGATATTGAAGGAGCAACAGCTGAAAGGTTGATGGCAGGTCTTTTTCAGTTCTAAAATTTAGTTTTTCTTAGTTATCAAGGCCCGACAGGATGTTAGGCCATGCAGTTACAGGAGTTCTATGCATAAAACCAGTGAGTGGCTTCAGTCGTTCAGCTCTGAAAAAAACCTTAAGGCTCCCTCAAGATCACTCATTACGGATGGCTTTAGACCTTGTAGAAAAATTTCTATAACCGGTGGTAAGGGTGGGGTGGGAAAGACCTCTATTGCTCTCAAAACTGCTCAGCAGCTCGCTCAAGCTGGCTTCCGTACTCTTCTTATCGATTGCGACTCAAACCTTTCAAATACTGCGATCAAATTAGGTCTTCCTCTTGATAATAAGTTTGAAAAACTGCTTTCTGCTGAAGCTAATTTTGAAGAAGTTGTTATTCAGCGTGGTAATTTTCATTTGCTTCCCGCCTGTAATGGATCAGTGGAAGTGTTCGAAAGTAAAATTAAATTTGATGAAATTATTATTGATATCATTTCAAGTCATGAACATGAATACGACTATATCTTGCTCGATTGTCCTGCCGGAGTCTCTAGAGAGGCCCTGACGCTAAATGCTTACTGTGACCATCGCTGGATCATTGTGACGCCTGATAAATCCTCGATCACTGACTCTTACTCACTCGTGAAACTACTCGCAACTCGTTTTGGAATTAAAGAAAATCATCTTCTGATTAATATGTATCAGAATGATAAACAGTACCAAAAAGTAGTTCATACACTAACTGAAACTATCCAGAATTTCCTTGGAGTTCGTACCAATGTTCTTGGTGGAATCAAAAAAGTGGAAGTTTCTGCCGAGGGGTTTGATACTTTTTTCCTATCTGAGGCAAAAAGTGAATGGCAAAAAAACTTTGTTAAACTTTTATACGGGTTCACCGAAAAAGATGGTGGACCTACTGCTCTCCAAATAAATGGAGCAACTCAGATGGCCCATGAACACGATGTTCACTAAACGGTAAAAGCACAGGAGAGCTCAATGTCATCACTCACGGCCAAGTTAAAGAACCTTAAAGATTACCGATGTACTGTTGAAAAAGATGAAATTATTCTTGAGTACGCACCCTTGGTTCGTTATATTGCTCAAAAAATTGCTTCACGCCTTCCACCAAATATTGAGTTGGATGACATGATCTCTTGCGGAGTGATTGGCCTCATGGATGCGATTGATAAATTTGATCCCACTCGTGATAACAAATTCAAAACATACGCTGAGTTTCGAATTCGCGGTGCTATTCTTGATGAGCTTCGGTCCCAGGACTGGGTTCCCCGTTCAGTTCGTGAAAAAGCCAAAGTAGTAGAAAAAGCATACGCTAAACTTGATAAAGATTTTGGCCGTCCTGCAACTGATGAAGAGATGTGCGAACATCTTCAGTGCTCAATGGACGATTTTCATGAGCTAATCAATAAATCAAAATCTGTCTCATTGATGAATATTGATGATGCAGCTGCCATGAGTAAGGGTGATAAAAAGCTAATGGTGTCTCTTATGGAGACTTCGCGTTCGGCCAATCCTCAAACAGCGGTTGGTTTTAAACGCGCTCAAGAGATCATTAAAGACGGTATTAAGTCACTTCCTGAAAAGCAGCGTCTGGTTCTTTCACTTTATTACTTTGAGGACTTGAACCTGAAAGAAATAGGGCAGGTCTTAGATGTGACTGAGTCTCGCGTTTCTCAGCTTCATACTCAAGCGATTCTTAAACTGAAAGCGAAACTCAAAAATCAATTCGAATCGCACGAAGATCTCGCTAGTTAATTTGAATTAAAAAAAAACATAAAAAAAAGCCCTCTTTTGAGGGCTTTTTTTTTGCTTATGCCCCGACAGATCAAATCATCGCCTTTCATCCTCTGCCCCTACGGGCAGTTTTTAATTTAACGCTTCCCAATCCGTTTCATTTTGTCGGAAAATTAACTATCGAAAATTACTACAGAAAGGGTTCATCATGGATTGGAAGAAAACCTTTAACCAGGGTCAGTGGGTTGTCCACGGAATCTTCATTATAGCGATACTTGTGGGCGTTGGTTCTACGCTTTTTGCCTATCGTCTAAACCACCTTCAATCAACTGAAGAGCAGCAGGTTAATAAGATCAATGCTCACATCCAGCATTTAAAGCAGGACAATAGTTTTAAGCAAATCGGAAAATATCTTTCTTGGGCAGAAGCCGACAAGGCCCACGATAAAATGCGCCAACTAACGCAGGAAATTGTTGAAACCGAAGAAATGCTTGAGCTCAAAGTCAGCACAGAGCTTGGTTTAAATATTCGCACCTTTAATAAACTGATCACAAGTAATTCCGGGATGAGTAATCCTTCAGATGCACTTAAAGTCCTAAAGCAGAAGGTCAACGCTCTTCATGACGTGGCCTCCTCTCAAAAATATAGAAATGTTGTAATGATCGCCGCCCGAATGAAAGAGCGACTAGGAAATTTGAATTCTAAAAATGTCGGTGGCTCAGTTCAAGTCAGTTACATTAAATCTGATCTCAATGGACTAACAAAGCTCATTAGTAATTCATCTTTAAAAGAAGGTGAAAAATCTTCGCTTATAAATCGTTTTGATTCGATGAAAGATGAGATTGAACTTTTAGGAAGCTTAAATTCTCAGTCAAGAAACCTTAAAGATCACATTAATCAAGCCGAAATTGCTCTCACTCAATGGTTAATCGACGTTGATAAAAAAGCAGTTAATCTCAAAGGCATGCGAACGAATAAGCAAAATCAATTAATCATCATGCTTTCAAGTTTAATTGCATTTTTAGTTACTGCTTGGATGGGACTGGCCTATTTATTCAGGTGGCAACGTAACAAGATTGGTTTGCAAGTTGAGGCCGAAGTTAAAGGTGTCATTGAAAAAGGGATTTTAGGGGATCAGCGTTTCATGGTTGATCATTATTCTGATGCCACCAGAGAAGACATTGTTCGCCTGCTAGATGATTTAAAAATTAAACTCAATCTTGGGACTCTTCTTCATGAAGGTCTCCCTTTTGCAGGCTGCATGATTGATTACAATTTCAAGCTAACTTGGTACAACAATCTGTTTTTAGACCAGTTATACTTAAGTGAAGAAGAAGTAAGAAGTGATGCTTTTAATTGGGACTACGTTAGAGACTATTTAAATCTTGAAGATGATCCTATTTATCAAGCGATGGTGAATAAAATTGCTGGGATCTATCCAGTGAAAGTGAAGCAAGATGAGCTTACACCTGCCCAGCCTTTTGAAATGTATGTCACTCCCATCCATGCCAACCGAGAAGGCCGGGTAATGGTTTTCTTCTATCCTCTAGTTTCAGTCAAAGAGGCGATGAATGAGCAGATCGCTTTAACTAAGGTTTCCATTAATCGCTTTATCAACTTGTGGAATGAAAATCAGTTGGATGAAGATGAACTACGCATGCTTGAAAGAAATTTCAAAAATCATGATTTAAATGATCTTTACTCCGGGCTCTATAATGTCTTTGATCGGGTAAGCAATGAGAAAACAGAATGTCTTCATAGCATTCATGCACTTGAGAAAACAAATCATGAGCAGTACTTAACGATTAAAAATTTCCAGGAAGCTGAAGAAGAAAAGCGTTCAATTATTCGTGAAGAAATTAAAACGGCGAATGATCTTCGTGATTCTTTTATCATTTCGATGGAAAAGAGTGAGAATTTATTGAATATCAATAAAACAATTCTGCAGCAAAGTGATGATTTTAAAAATGAAGCGTATCGTTTTCATCAAATCTCAATTGAAGCTTCCAAAAAGAGTAAAGAATCTATGGAAATTTTAGGCCAACTTGACTCAGTGAAAATTGATTACAAAAAACTTAAATTCGAGCTTATGGAAGTTAAGGCGAAATTAATTTCACTCAACAACTCGCTTTTGGCACAAATGCCTCCCTTGGATGAGAATCAGCAAAAACTGGCCAATCGGTATAAAGATGAACTCGCTCGGCTTGATTTTAACGTCGCAACCCTAGATAAGAAGCTCTCTCAACTAGACGTGCTTCTGTCTAAGTTAAATATGATTCATGAAAAGCAGCCTTTAGAACAAACATCTTTCAGTTTTCAAACCTCTCAGAAAGATC
Organism: Bacteriovoracaceae bacterium; assembly: GCA_947448095.1. Classification (GTDB taxonomy): domain Bacteria; phylum Bdellovibrionota; class Bacteriovoracia; order Bacteriovoracales; family Bacteriovoracaceae; genus Peredibacter. Next base: position 4,588 of record CANFNN010000042.1, read on the forward strand.
ACGAATTAAGGGAAGCGATTGTTGAGATCCAAAAAGTTCTCAATCTTGAAGAAGGAAAAATTTTGGATCAGTTCCAAAATCTTCACGGTCTTATGAGAAAAGACATGAGGCCTGTTGTTTTAACAAAAACGATCCCTCAAGGTGAAAACTTTTTATCATAATGAGAACCTTTAATATTATCGTCTCTAAGCACTTCGCGGTTAAGTCCAAGCTCAGCGAGGTGCTTAAGAAAACAACTTCCTTTGATGATACACTTTTGGCCGATGCTGCGGCCAAGGGAGCCGTTTGGCACCAAAAAGGTGGCAAAGGAAAAATTCTTCATCTTAGATCGATTGATGTCCTGGTTGCTCCCGAAGATAAAATTAACTTCTACTACGACGCTAAAATTCTCGCGTTCCCAGAGCTGACAACTGCTCAGTGCCTTTATGAGACTGCTCAATACGGCATCTGGCACAAGCCGGCCGGAGTCTTACCGCAAGGGACTCAATACTCTGACCATACTTCACTACTAAGATGTGTCGAAAAATTAAAAAAGTGTGAGGTCTACCTCATTCATCGTCTGGACCGGGAAACCGAAGGACTCATGATCGTTGGTTACTCTTCTGAAGCTGCTGCAAAATTAAGTGATCTTTTCCAAAAAAATCAAATAACTAAAACCTATCAAGCGATCGTATTGGGTGAAATGGAAAAGGGTAGCAGGCAAACCATTAATGAATCCCTGGATGGAAAAGCAGCGATTACTCATTTTGAAGTATTAGCTAACAAAACCGGCAAGAGCCTTCTGATCGTTCGGATTGAAACCGGACGACTCCACCAGATTCGCCGCCACCTCGATTTTATTAATCATCCGGTGATGGGAGATCCGAAATACGGACGTGGTAACAAGAATAGAGATGGCCTTAAGCTTTTGGCCAAGTCATTGAAATTTCTCGACCCATGGACCAGAAAAACTGTTGAAATGTCTCTTCCTGATGACCTAAGCCTCTGAAATACTAAAGTTTAGACACCCCCTGTAAAAACTTCAATGCTCCCACTGTCTTTTAGAAAGCTGGCTAAAATAGCTCAATACGCACTCATGGGAGATTCTATGTTTAGTTCACGTTGGGTTCTTTTGGCCGCACTTATCTCGAGCTCTAGCTTTGCGAGAGTGAGCTTTGAGCAAAAGCAAATGCGCGTGGTCTCACTTATGAAGCTGCAGGCCCATGCGCCAGCGTTGGCCTTTGAAGCCTACCAAAGGGAACTTCAGTATGAGGAACAAAACCTCAGCGTAGAAGCCCGCGCTAAAAATGAAACAAACATACTGGCCGATAAAATTCGCCAGCAAATTCATTCGGCCTATAAAGCTGCCCTCAATGAACATAAGAGTCCAGAAATCGCTCGCGAGGAGATTAAGGCCAATATTGAAAAAGATCTTGCTTTAGCTGGTCCAGAACTAAAAGAGGAACTTCAAGTTTTAGCTCTTCAAACATTAGATTCAATTGACGCTGGCGGAACAAGTGAAGAAGTTGATCTTTCAAATGTTGAACTCGTAATGAAAAAAGAAGTCATAAGTCGAAAAGAATTTTTAAATGCTGACGAAGCAAATCTTGGTGCCGACCCAATAAGTCCAACTGCTAATAGCTCCAAGGATTCTGAAAGAAAGGAATACAATACTAAAGCTGAATTGATGGAATCGTTGGTTTCAGATCGTGAAAGTAGCCGTTGGGTTTCTACCAGCAACCAAACCATGAAGACGGCTGAAATAACCAAAACAGATTCCTCTATTTCACTTCAAGTGAAATTTGAATTTTTAGGAGTCGCAGTCGATGCTGGTCCTACTATTAGCTTTAAACGTGAGTATACAACGAACGCGGTGGTTATGACTGAAGGGCTTTCTCCAGTTTTAATGAATGATGGAAATTTTGATTACTGGAAGCGTGATAAGGCCGGAAAAATTTTACTTAAAAATGGTAAAGAAGTGAAGAGATACATCTCTTTTACTTGTGAGTCTCAGCTTGAGTTTGAAACTGAATACGCCGGAGCTGGAGGCTTTAAGTTCATGGGCCTTGGTGGAAATGCCTCTGTGTCTCAAAGATTTGTGAATACTGTGAATCTGGCTTCAAGACGTCTTGCTTTGCCAGAATACGTGGCACAGAAAAGTATGACAATAAAGTATATCTCAGAGCTTTGTCACAGAGATTTTTTAAACGCTCGCTTCAATAACTCTTTAACAGTCATGGCTTCGCTCAATGTTATGATGAAAAACATTGTGTCTGGTCTGTCATTCTCTCATCCTAAGACAAAGTGTGCGGTTGATGAGCAGTGCTACAACTGGTTCAATAATGAGATTATTTCACTCGTAAAAATTCAAAACTTCCCAAGATGTGGTGAAGAAAATAATCGTGAGAAGTTTCGTTCATGCCAGCTAAGAGGCCTTCAGGGACAAAATTGTCCTGTGTATGAAGGTGGAAAACGCACTTCTGATGGTCAATTTGAATTCGCCTGCGACACTGGTCTTAAATGTGTAAAATACGAAAGTCAGACTTTCTTTCTTGGTGCAGTATGGTCAGCGGCGAAGGGAAAATGTCAGATTGTGAATAAGAAAACTTATCGTAATCCTTTTGATATTGCTAATGACAGCCGGGAAATTGAAGTCACATTAGCAAACTAATGAATCTGAAGCTTGTGGATGAGTCGATTGATTTCTTCCGCAAGCTCTGAGTCAGACTTAGAGTTATCAATAATAAAGTCTGCTTTTAATTTCTTTTCTTCTATATCCATCTGACTCTTTAGCATTGAATCTGCCATTTTCTCCAACACATTGTCCCGCTTCATCAGCCTCGTTCGTTGAATTTCTCGTGGAGCATAGACGAGGACTGTCATATCAAAAAGATGCTGGAGATTTTTTTCAAAAAGTAAGGGAACATCATAAATAATCATTTTGGGGTGATCCAGCTTATTAAAAGCTGCTTTAAAGGCTTGAGCTAGCCTGTCATAAATGAAATTTTCAATTTTAACTTTATTCTCAATATTAGAAAAAACGTATTGCCGCAAAAGAGGGAATTGAATCTCCCCATCCTTAATTACATCTGGGAATTCAGTTGTTATAAATTTCAAGGTCTCAGGCAAGGCATAAATATCTTTCACCAGATGATCAGCATTGATGACAGCAAAACCCTTCTCTTGGAGCTTATGACTGACGGTCGTTTTTCCTGAGGCTATGCCACCAGTGAGTCCAATCACAGGAACTTCTAATTGGTAGAGCCGCTGATCCTGGCTTAATCGATTAAGATCCTCATTTATTTTCATTTCTTTTTAACCTTGGCCCAGATGATTTCTAATTCTGATTGTGCAGTCTCTTGAAGCGTTTTTCCTTGAGACTTAACTTCGTCTTCAACTTTCTGGAAACGATTGATAAACTTTCGATTAGCGTCTCTTAAGCATTCCTCAGGATTGAGATCGAGGTGACGCGCTAGCTGAGCAACAGAAAAAAGAAGATCGCCAATTTCTTCTTTTACGCGTGCCTTATCATGTTTTCCACCGGGAGGAAGCTCTTCTTTGACTTCTTGCCATTCTTCCTCGACCTTTGCCATGACTTGATAATAGTTTTCCCAATCAAAGTTAACCTTGGTCGATTTTTGACCAATTTTAAAAGCTGATTCGAGTGCTGGAGCATGCAAATATTTTGTATCAATGGAATATTTAGGAGCACCTTTTTCATTCTTTTTAATTTCTTGCCAGTTGGCAACCACTTCATGACTGGTTAATTGATCCCCTTGGGCGCCAAAAACATGGGGATGGCGGCGAATCATTTTTTCTGAAAGTGTTTTTGCTACCGACTCAAGATCAAAACTTTTTGTCTCTTCACCCATCGTTGCATGAAGAAGAACCTGCAGAAGCACATCACCTAATTCTTCTTCCATTAATTTAGGATTTTTTAGTTCAGTTGCTTCAATAAACTCATAAGATTCTTCAATCAGATATTTAAGCAGAGTTTCGTGAGTTTGCTCTAAATCCCATGGGCACCCCGTAATCGGATGGCGAAGCGCCTTAATGACTTCAATACATCTTAAGAGTTCTGAATGCTGCATTTGAGTTCCTTCATTATTGCCTCGTATCCATTTAAAGGATAACATGACATTTATGAAGAAACACTCATTCATCCAAGTCGATTTTCACTCCACAGTGAAACTTACCAAAGCAGAAAACTCTAAGATCTCTAAGTGGTTGGAGATGGCGTCAGTTGTCATTGAGGGGTTAATCAAAAAGAAAAAGATCATTCATCCCAGTTGGTTAAAAAAGACTTACACCATTAAAGTCTCTGTCCTTTTGTGTGGGGAGGCCAAAATCAAGTCTCTCAATAATCAATATCGCAGCAAAAATAAAGTCACTGATGTCTTGTCTTTTCCCACTTTTGAAAATCTACGGAAAGCAAAAACTAAGCAGGATTTTACGGGGGCTGAGATCTATTTAGGCGACTTGGCAATTTGCCATCAGCGAACGATTAAGCAGTCCCATGACTTTGATATAAGTTACTGGGATGAATTTATTCATCTCTTTATTCATGGATGTATTCATTTGATGGGTTATGATCATGAGCTTTCTCTAAAACAAGAGAAACTTATGGAAGATTGGGAAAATCAGGCGTTGAATTTATTCTCAGAGATCAAAAAAAAGGGGCCGTGAGGCCCCCATTCATTTTTTACTTTTTAACAGCTTTAGCTTTTTGAAGAGCAGACTTTAAATTCACTCGTCCGCCAGAGGCGATTTGTGCTTTAAAAGCCGCGACCGGAGTCGATGACTTCATGAGTACTGCCTTAAGTTCTGTGGCCGAAAGATTAGGGTAGTAACCCAGAACCATCGCCGCAACACCTGTTGTGTTTGGAGAAGCCATTGAAGTTCCTGAAGCCATTCCGTATTTATTCCCAACAATCGTTGAATAAATGTTTGAACCAGGGGCTGCAACGTCCACCGTCTTAATACCAATGTTTGAAAAAGAAGAAAGTGAGCCTGAGCTAGTTGTAGATGCAATTACCAAAAGGTTAGCACTATCAAATGCTGCAGGATACTTAGGGCTTGAATCATTATCGTGCCAGCTATAAGGGCCCATTGAATCGTTACCAGCAGAAGCAATGACGAGAGTATTATATTTTTTCCCGATTTCATCAATCACGTCACGAACAACCATACCGCCTTCATTCACTTCTTTACCAAATGAGCAGTTGATCAATCGAGCACCGTTTTTAGCGGCGTATTTATAAGCTTCAACAATGTTTGAATCAAGTTCATCAGCATCATCAGGCACAGTACGAATAGCCATGATTTTTACATTTGAAGCTACCCCCGTAATACCAATACCATTATTTTGAGTGGCAGCAATTGTTCCAGAAACGTGGGTCCCATGCCAGTGACCGGCCATAGTGTCCATAGTCGCGTTGCCTTGAGCATCTCTGACTAAAGTATTAATCCCGTGAATATCATCAATGTATCCGTTGTTATCATCATCAATGCCGTTGCCAGCAATTTCTTTTTCGTTCGTCCACATGATGTCTTTAAGATCTTCGTGGTTATGATCAACACCCGTATCAACAACGGCAACAATCACTTCTTCAGCTGAAGCACTTGGAAGTTTGTCATAAGCTTCAGTAACGTTCATTCCAGCAGTAGAGTTGAATGCCCAAAGTTTAGATGAATCTGGGTCATTGAATGAGCCAAAGTTCACTTCTGTGAACCGCTTCATGGCCAAAGAGGCATGGTCTAGGATTTCTAATTTAGGCATCAATTTTTTTTCAGCGTAGAAGTCTTTTTGGGCATACTCCACTGATTCATGAGATGAAAGTTCGGCTTCTAGCTCTTCCAGCTTATTAGTTTTCACTAAATATATTTGTCCGATGATCTTTTTAGAGCTTTTAATCAGGGGAGATTTCACCATGGATTGGCCTGCTTTCAACTTAATGAAGAGATGCTTTGGGTGAAAACGTGAAGATGAGGCTTCAGCCGAGGCCATCAAGGCCATAGTTGTCATTAAAATACAGGTAGTTAGCTTCTTCATGCAGTTATATCCTTTCTGGTCAGGTAATTCTCGGGTGTGATCTTCTAACAATCATGCACCTTCTTCAACTTAAAGGTTCTAACTTTCGACAGCCCTGGAAATGTTTACATGGTGCGTCATAAATATCCTTTTGCCTTGGTACTATGGGTCAAGGAAAGGGTGATGTTTTCTACGATAATAACTAGTTAACATCTCAATTTCTCTACACAAAAGGTTAGTGCTTTCATGGCCACTTTGACTAAAAAACAACTCTTAACTCTATGCTTATGCACCGGCGTAAGTTCTGCTCACGCAGTAAACGATACTATCCAAGGACATTTTGGCGGAATGAGCAATCAAATCAATAGCGATATTGGTGACGTTCCAGGTAACCGTTATAATGGCGACGCTCGTTTTACTTACTATAAAGATAACGAATACGATCTTGAGCGAAAATTTGATCTCTCAGCTCTCGTGAATGACCAGAGCCTAACGATGTGGTCACTGCAAGAAGCGTATGTCGCAAAAAAAGGAATCTTTAGGGACTTTGATCACGCTGAAAAAACTGGTGATCAGCTAAAAGTTGGCCGTCAGATTTTAGACTGGTCTCAGATGGATCAATTCTGGGGACTAGGAAAATTAAACAACAGAAAAAACTTTGATTTTTTTAATCCAGGTCAGGAAGGATTAATCGGTCTTGGCTATGAGAATAAATCTTCTAATGGATTTTTCTGGAAAGTTTTTGGATCTGGTCTGTATGCTCCAGAAACTAATCCAGGTCTAGACGTTAATAAGAGCAATAATACCATCAAATCAAGAAATCCTTGGGCACAAGCTCCTGCTCCAAGTACCAACATTGGTGGTCCAACTGATGTTCCTATTCAGTATATTGTCGATTATCCGAAATTATCGGATGTGATTTACCGTTATTCAATCGGTGCCAATGTTGGTTGGGAAAATAAAAACTGGGCCGCAAGTGGTTATTTCATTCGCAAACCTGAAAACCAAGTTTCAACGAATGTTGAAGTGGCGGTAGCTCAAAATGCAGCTTCAGTTAAAGCCTTTATTAAGCCAGAATTTTATTATCACGATGTGTTTGGTGGAAACATTAAATATCGTAATGCAGATGTTGAAATGTACGTCAGCGGCCTTGGTGTTTTTCCTAACACTTTTCCAGATGGTAACCAAACTGCAACAACTTATACGGAACTTAAAACAGAGAAAAGACGCGAGGCTTACCTTGGAGGTGGGATTTCGCGAATTAATGATAATTATGGAATGGGGTTTAACTACATTGCTCGAGTGAGCCCATTTGATAGAGAGAAGGATTCATTGGCGCAAGATCCTCGTTGGAATCAAGCCGTAAATGCGTTCTTTTCAAAAACCGTCACAAAAACGGTGAGTCTTTCTGGTGATATCAAATACGACATGCTAACAACTGACCGTTTGGTCATGCTCCGCGCAGGATATAAGGTCTCGAAAGAGTTGCTTATGAGCCTAGGAGTTAATATGATCGGCACCCCGAAGAGTGGTAAATCTTATTGGTCTCCTTACACCAATAACGATGCCCTTTTTGCGGGTCTTCGATACATTTTTTAGGAAGCGAAATGAACTTTTTGAAAACAAGTGTAATGACTGGACTACTGACTTCGCTGATTTTTATCAGCGGATGCAGTGACTTTTTTCAAAAAGACGTCGTAGATAAATCTCTTGAATCAAATAAGTTTAAAGCGAATTGTGAATTAAATGTAGATGAGTTTTCTCTCATCCTCGAAGAGCCGATTGGTGAAGCAATTGATTGTCTGGGGAAAAATCTTAAGCTTTTCATGAAAAGTGTTGAATCTAAAAAGCCAGGCTACCTCTCAAGAGTGGCGCTCCTTAATTATATCAAGAGAAATCGCCAGGACATTAAGCCCGAAGTTTTAAAAACTCTACAGTCAGTTTTTGATCTTAACTTTCTTGTTTATGGTGAAGACCGTGATTTTATTTCTGAAGCAAACGTTGATGCCTTAGTAAATGTTGCCAAAGTATTTAATGAGAAAGCCTCCACCAATTTTAAGCCAATTTTTATGGATAATAATTCTTTGGATTACGATAATTATCGGGTTCAAAGAGACCAACGAATTAAGCCCGCAGCAGTAATCGTTTCGTCTGCACTCAGAGATATTTTTAGGCCTGAGCGCAAAGGAAGAATTGATACAATCAATTTGAGTGATCTAATTGATGCTTTCACTACTGAGAATAATCAAGCGGCCATGGCCAACGTTAAAAAAATGCTTTTTGCTAAAAAAATCATTTTAGGTGGCGATAAAAACATCATGACCCACATTGAATTTGGTCATTTGGTTGAAAATTTTAGTTCATATGTTCTTTTGGCGCTTGATGGCGTCAGATATAAAGATATCCGCTTAGACCAAGAGTCTACGATCAATTTTTTGAATTCAGATCTTGAACTTTTGAATAGCCTGATTTTTAACGCTAATTTGCCTGATCGAAGTAGCGAAGTTCTTTTCTCTCTACAAGATGCTCTTGATGCTGTTGATATTTTTATGGGTCACGATTCAAATCTGCATCTTAGTAAGTACACCGATCTTTTAAAAGAAGCCAAACTAGTCTTAATGGACGGAGAGCCTGAGATTGTGACTGGTGCTGACCTAAGAAGACTTTTTGCACATGGATTAACTTTACTTAAGACTGGAACATATTTTCATCGTTTTTGGGCTACAGAAAGAATCTTGTTAGATGCTCGTCCAGGACGTCCTATTACTTATGATTTTAAAAATCTCTATGATCTATTTAAAAGCGAAAAACCTCGAGTTGATAGTTTTGTTCGAATTCTCAAGAGATACCGCTTCTTAAGAGGGGAGAATATTTCGGCTTTTTATACTGACGATTATATGCGTAACCCTGATGGTGTTTTTGAAGTCGCGGTTTATGAATATGGTCTGACTTTATTAATGCAGAAATTTGGTTGTCCGAATAATACTCTTGGCGGAACTGTTGTTTGTGATGGGCAGCCAGCTTTAAACGGCGTTTACATGAAGACGGCCCACGTTGTGAATCTCGTTGAGAAGTTAAAAAAAGTTTTGATCGAGGCTCAGATGATCCTTCCGGGTCGCGAAGTCAAAACTGCTGAAACGATCAGTCTCTTGGGTCAACTTTTTCAGTATCAGTCTGATGAAAATAAAGTTTTTGACGTCAATGAAGCAACCGAGTTTGGGATAAGTCTCTTTACTTCAATGGATGTTGCCAACGATATCAATGATCACTTTATTGATTTATCCAAACAGAAAAAATGTGAAATGGATAAGTTCGGAAGAGTTTCGCCAGTTTGTTTTAGAGAACATTTTTTTGAAGGCGTGTGCTTGAACTATCCTGATCAGTTCCCAAAACTTTTTAGTTCATTGGGTGCAACTGTTTACGAAACTGATCCTAACCGACCGAACATTAAGAAACTGGTGTGTCGTATCCCCTCGGATGTTGCTAACTTGGCTTACCTAGACCGGTCTGTGAAAGCGGCCCGATCATGTAACGTGTACCCTAATACGGATGAAGAAATTTTCTTCAATAAAGGGGACACCATGTCTGTGTTCCTGGCAATGATGCATATTGAAACAACTATTATTCGTTGGGATACGCGCCAGCATAATAACGTTATGGATCCTGCTGAAGTGATGGATGCCTATTCCATTTATTCTCCGGCCCTTGATGGATTTTTAGAGAAAATGCCGAACATTATTAAAAAACTAAAGAAACAAATTTTTCAGTACATGGTTAAATATGAAAAAGTTCCAGATCAAAAAGACTTCAGCAGTCTTTGGAAGTTTGCAAAATTTCTTTTGAGTTTTAATAAAGATGCGACAGCGAACCGTAAAACGATCGCTTCAATTCTTGTCACAATTGGCGAGCAGGGAACTCCCTCAACTTTTGATTGTAGCCTTTTACGTGACCCGGACCATATCCCAGAAGATTACGATCC
>CANFNN010000043.1 GCA_947448095.1 Bacteriovoracaceae bacterium
CAAGGGCACGTGAATTAAGTTCGGTCTGACTGCCTTTCTTGAAGAGTTGTGACAAAAATGAGGTCGGATAGAGTAGTGCTCGATCAGTTAGTTCCAGGGAACATTTATCTAGTAAAGAGCCCACAAAACGTAATTTTAAGAACGTGATGGTGGCGACTCGACCTGTGTAGATATCGATGAATTGAGAAACGTCTTTGTCTTCACTCAGTTTTTCAGGATTAAGAAGTTGCCAGAAGCGTCCCATGTCATCGAGACCATCAAAATGAAGCCCTAGGCTTTCAGCATAGGCGAGAAACTCATTGTAGAGTCCCATTTTGATAGTGCGTGGAAAATCTTTGGTTTTAAAAAGCTCATTGCGGACATCATCTTCCACAGTCTTAAGTAGTTGCTCAAATTTGATCACTTGCTTTGAAGACAGCGAGTCGCCTTTCCATCCAGGAACAAAACAATTCAAGGGAGAAAACTTAGCATCATCCATCTGAGTGCGACTGACAATATTCTGACGGTTGATAAAAGTCGGGAAACGATTTTTGATAGGGCAGATGTCTTGACCAGTTAACGAAGTAATTGGTCTCATCGAATCGTCGTGCGATTCGTTCTTTTGAAACCATTGTTGAGCAAAAAATATCTTCCCGGTCATATTTCCAAGTAAAGCAAAAGTGGTTGATTTAATTATTAAAAAGGAGCCAGATAGTGACTTATTCCGGCGTTTTTGTCATGGGAAAAGAGACTAAATAAGACTATTTCCCTAATGTTTTTCTGCAATGAGCCGATCAGTTCAAGGACTTAGTTTCGTATAATGAACACAACGTAAACAAATTAACTTTGCTCGGGGGATATTATGGATAAAGGCTTCAACGACCAAGAACTTTCAGACATCATGAAAGAGATTGAAGCTCTAGAAGAAGAGTTTAGTGCCGATGAAGATAGTTCCAAAGTGGAGGCATCTGCCATCATGGAGGACCTGGCCGAAATGGAAGAGGAAAAATCCATTCCAGTAACGAATAGAGAAGACACATTCGAAGAGGCGACCATAGAAGAGACGACTGTCCTTCCCTTTGCCAAAAAAGAAGTTGCTGCTCCTACCAAGGCGACTTCATCAATGTCTTTTAAAGTTCAAGGCGACCTCAACCTAGAACTTCATTTTGAAGTTGGTGGAAAAAATATTGCGCTTGAAGTTACGGACAAGGGGTTAACGATTCAGATGGATGGTGGAATTTCTTTTACCGTACCAGTCTCTGATGCCCAATCTTATAAAAAAGCCGTATAACTATTAAATGATAAAAATTCTTGGCGGCGTAGCGAGAGGGTTTCCTCTTGCTACGCCTCGATCTGATTCTACCCGTCCCACCTCTGTCTTAATCAAAAGGAAACTCTTTGATTGGAGACAAAATCTGGAAGGCTATCAATTCGTTGATCTGTGCGCAGGCTCAGGTGCAGTGGCATTTGAGGCCCTCTCTCGAGGAGCTGATAAAGTTGCTGCGAATGATTCGATGAGGGGAGCCTTTTTGACTTTGAAGCAAAATCAGGAACAACTCATTAAGGCCTTTAAATTTGACCCTGCCTCGATAGTTGTGAGTAATTCAGATGCAAAGCATTGGGTGCAAAAAGAACTGCGCTATCAATTCCCAGAGACTCAAGACGTCATTCTTTTTCTGGATCCACCCTTTGAATCTCACAAGCTCTACTTTGAGATTCTTGAAATTCTTAAGAGTTTAAATTTTGCTGGCGAAGTGTGGGTTGAATCGGACCGATTGACTGGACCGAAGCTTCAGGACGTCACTGGAGCATTCCATTCGGTTATTAAAACAGTGGAACAGGGTGATCATTTTGTCGTGGTAGGAAAACTAATATAGTATTTAATGAGCTAACCAATCAAAGGATGTTTCTTGGAAAAGAATCGCGGACTTTATGCCGGAACATTTGATCCATTTACTAATGGTCATCTGGATATCGTTCAACGTGCTGTGAAAATTTTTGATGAAGTGGTTGTGCTGGTTGCAGTTTCTCCAACAAAAAAGCCATTCATGTCAACTGAGGCAAGGGTAAATGTTTTAAAAAAACTTTTTGCTCATGAACCAAAAGTCGTCGTAGACAGCTGGACCGGTTTGATTGTGGAATATGCTAGGCAAAATAAAATCAGCTCTATTGTCCGGGGACTTCGTCCTACGGGAGATTTTGAGATTGAATTTCAAATGGCTTCGATGAATCGAAAAATAAATGCTGAATGCGATACGGTCTTTCTCATGACGAGCGAAAAACTCTATTATATTTCGAGTTCTCTCGTAAAAGAAGTCTACACTCATAATGGGGACATCACGCCTTTTGTTCCCCCTTTGGTTTTTGAAGAAATGAAGAAGATTAAACCTTAAAACAAAAAGTCGTTTATGCTTTTAAGTTCTCGCGTTAAAGGACTCTCGTACAGTATCACCATGAAGCTTAATGAAAAAGCTCTCGACATGACTGATGAGGGAAAAGTTATTTATAATTTGTCTGGTGGGCAGCTTCCTATCAAACCACTTCCTGAGTTCATTGAAAAAGTTCATCATCAACTCAACTTTTTAAAAAGTTACCAATATTCTCCAGTCTCAGGTTTTCCTAATTTAAGAAAAAAATTAACTCGCTCTATTTCTGATGCTCGCGGCCTTCCCTCTGAAACATTCGAAAATGATTTTGATTGCATCTTGAGTAATGGGTCTAAACAATCCATTTACAATGCACTTGGAGCGTTAGTGGATCCAGGGGACGAAGTCATCTTGCTTGCCCCTTATTGGGTTAGTTACCCAGAGATTATCAAGTTCTGGGGAGGCACTCCGCAGGTTGTAAAATCGAATGTCTTTGATGCCTTTGTTCCGGCGATTGATGATATTAGAAAAATTATGTCCCCAAGAACCAAGGCGATCATTGTTAATAGTCCGAATAATCCGGCGGGTGTTCATTATTCAGAATTTTGGATGAAAGAATTTGCTGCTTTCCTGCTTGAATACCCAGATCTGATTGTTATCAGTGATGAAGTTTATTCAGACATTTATTATTTTGATCCTAAGCCAAGCTACTTTTATCAATTGGATCATGCACTCTTAAACCGAACGATTATTATTCATGCGATTTCAAAAACTCTGGCCTCAACGGGGCTTCGTTTAGGATACGCCGTTGGTCCTGCTGCACTCATCAATGCGATGGGGAAAATCCAGGGACAATCGACTTCTGGCCCAAATAGTTTGGTTCAAAGAGCATTGATGGATTTTGATCTTAAATTGGTGGAAACATTTTTAGGCCCAGTTAAGCATCACATCAGGCAAAATGCGGCTTCCCTCCAGGAGAAATTTCGCGAGGCCAATTTGGGGCACTGCTGGTATCAGTCGACTTCTGCTTTTTATTTTATGATCGATTTTTCTCGCACTCCCATGTTTGCCAGATTTGAAAGTGATAAAGACCATTCCTATGCTATTGCAGACGAGCTCTTGAATAATGAAGGAATAACAGTCGTTCCAGGCAGTGATTTTGGTGTTCCCAACTCGGCAAGAATTGCCCTTGTGATTGAGGAAGTCCCTTTTCAGGAAGCCATTTCTAAAATCATCAAGTACTTAAATCGCATCTAAAGCCTAGCTAACGGCACTTTTATCCCTGCTCAATTTGTGTCCTCCAATCAACTATAATTTAGTTTAGGGGGATTCAAATTTTGCGTTCAGCACTTATCCTGTCATTATTAATTTTGTTATACAGTTGCGCGAAAACGCCGGCCGAAAAGGTTGACGCAGCGATTGATCAGGCATTGACCTATCTCTCGGATGACAAATGCACCAAAGCCATTGATCTGCTAGAGGGCGTAGGGCGGGATTTAGACAATCCTATTTATCTGGAAGTTCTTGCATCGGCCTATGCTTGTCGTGCTGGATATAACGAAATTGTTTTTTTAAGTACTGAGATAAGTAAAATTGATTCCAGTGCGGCGAATCTGATGAAGTCCCTCACGACACTCACTTTATCCAACGAAACGGCAGCGGATTCGGCCAAATATTTAGACCTTCAAGAAGCCATCGATGTGCTTTTATATGTCGATAGTTCTCAGCCTAGTCAGGTGGCACGCGAAGCAAAGTATGGACCCAGAAAAGCCGGTGATATGGGAGTCCAGGCATTGTTCATGGCCTTAACTCAGGTCGGGAAATTTCTTGATTTTTACGGCAACGTTGATGCTCTCGGGGCCAAGGGCGCAGGACTTCCAAGTGTGGATGAACAAGGGGCGATTGCTTCAAACTGTTTTGTCGAATATACCGAAGCACGGTCTCTGGTTTTTTTAGGAGCAGGTGGAGGAAGTGTTTGTAACAATATGGCCACCGATGACGGACATCCAGATTTATCTTTTGCAGCACCATCTTTGGTCACCACGAAAAAAAGAATGTGCCGTGGTCTGATGCTGGTTACTAACGTTATCGACATTCTTGAAAATATCACTCTTCCTGCCAGTAGTTCTTATGGAGATTTAACAAATGTTGCGACAACTGTTAGTGCCTTAAAATCAGCAATCACAACCGCTGACCCTACATTAACAACACTCATCGATACAACTTCACAAACTGATTGTGAGACTTTAGTTGCCAATGTTTCTGAGTTTGATAATTTACAATTTATTTACGCCCTCTTATTTGAGGCCGGCCTACCATGACCATGACCATGAGCATGAGCTGGCTAGTTATATTGATTTTGGTTTCTACTTCTGCCTTTGGCTTTGATTACCCCTATACCATGCGCTCACCGAAAGCTCTTTTAATGGGTGATGCTTATACTGCAGTTAATGATGATGAATACACTTTGTTTTATAATCCGGCTTCTTTGGCCCGCCATAAAAGTGATCTAACTCTTTATCCCTTTAGTGGTCAAATATCGGGAACAAATGTTTTAAGTGACATGAGTAAGTTTAGTAATTTTCCCAGCACTCCAGTGGGTGCAGCCGATGTGTTAATGGATTATCCCGTTCATGCGAGTGCAGGAGTGGCCCCAGGGTTTAAGCTTTTTAATTTTGGGATAACCTTCATTGCTAACGAAAGCTATGATGCTCTTTTGAGAAATAACACCCATCCCATGCTGGATTTGGATCTTCGCTCGGATAAGGGAGTTGCTATGGGAATTGGAATTCCTTTGGGTCCGAGCCGTTTGACAAAAAAATCCATGAGTGGCTCCCAGACTTCTTTGGGACTTAGTACTAAGTATATTGAACGAACGGGTGTCAAAGATACTTTGGCCCTGGCGGGTCCGACAGTAGTGGACTCTCTTGGTCAGGCAGAGCTGAATAAATTGCTTCAGTCCTTGGGCCGGGTCAAAGGGATTGGCTGGGGATTTGATGCAGGCCTTGAGCATGTTGCTCGTGAGGGAAATACCCAATACGTCATTGGCCTTTCGGCCTTGGATATAACTGGTACTGAATATAAAGTGGTGAACAATCCCGATCACTTGAAGGTTGCTAACACTAAGGATCAGGTCAATTTAGGACTGGCAGCTGGACAGAACTTTCCCATGTTTCATTATATATTATCGGCCGATATTCGTGGGTTGAATGAGCAAATGGATTTTGGCAAGAGAACCCGTTTTGGTGCTCAGGTTGGAGTTCCTGGTCTGACTCTCTTAGGCGGTCTCAATAGTGGATACTACAGTTATGGAGCCCAACTGGATCTCGCTTTTATGAAATTAACAGCGGGTTTTTATGACGTAGAACTCGGTTCTAACTATAAACAGACAAAAAGTCGTCGCTTCATCATCTACTTAAGCTTATTTGACTTTTCATTCGATGCTTAATTTTTTATCCTTAACCTAACACACGGCCCCCCATGGATAGGAGGATATTTTTTTGAATAAAACGTTCATACTGGATACCAACGTCCTTTTACTTGATCCTCTCGCCATAAACAAATTTGGCCCTGACAACAAAGTTTTTATTCCTCTTACAGTCATTGAAGAATTAGACAGATTCAAAAAAGATCAGAATGAAAACGGCCGCAATGCTCGTTATTTTTCTCGTTTGATTGATGGCTTTCGCTCACAAGGCTCACTCTTTAAAGGTGTGAAGCTCGACAATGGTGGCTCACTTCAAGTGAGTGTCACTAAAGAGTACAAAGGTACTGCCAATTCTGGGCTAAGACTGGATTTAAACGACAACATCATTTTAGCTTCGGCCTTGACACTCAAAGAAGCTGGTGAAAACGTCATTTTGATTACCAAGGATATTAACCTTCGGTTGAAATCAGATGCTGTTAACATTCATGCTGAAGATTATGAAACAACTGGTGTCACTGAGGACGAACTCTACTCAGGTCAGAGAATTGTTCAATTTGATCTTGAAAAAATCGAAGAGTTTGAAAAAGAACGCTTTTTAAAATTAGAGCCAGGTGATGTGGCCAATATTTATCCTAATGAATATTTGGTCATGGCAGATAAGAATAATCCTTTTAAGAAAGCCCTTGGTCGCTACCACGCTAAAAAAGGTGGGCTCGTTCCTTTGATTAAACCTAAGGAAGGAGTTTGGGGAATTCACCCGAAAAACATTGAGCAGCAGTTTGCTATGGATGCTCTTCTGAATAATGAGATCAATCTGGTTTCGTTGGTCGGAAAGGCTGGAACAGGGAAGACTCTTCTTGCGATTGCCGCAGGTCTTGAGTGTGCTATTACAAAACAAAGTTATTCTCGAGTTTTAGTTTCTCGTCCAATTGTTCCTATGGGAAGAGACCTCGGTTTTTTACCAGGGGATATCAGCGAAAAACTTGGCCCTTGGATGCAGCCGATTTTTGATAACATTGATTTCTTGTTTGGTAATCAACGTGCTCGCAATGAAATGACGACTTGGGATGAGCTTATCAACCAAGGTCTTTTGCATGTTGAGCCATTGACTTATATTAGAGGTCGCTCTCTTCCTCAGCAGTTTATGATCGTGGATGAGTCTCAGAACTTAACTCCCCATGAAATTAAAACAATTATCACTCGTGCTGGAGAAGGAACTAAGATTGTTTTGACTGGGGATCCGGATCAAATCGATAATGCTTACCTTGATTCACTGAATAACGGTTTGGTTTACACTATCGATAAACTCAAGGGTGAAGATATTGTGGCCCACATCAAGCTTTCAGTTGGAGAGCGTTCACCTCTTTCAGAAATTGCTAGTAAACTTCTATGATTTCAAAAAACTATCAGCGTAAGCACCTACGAGCTCCCTTCAAGGAGACGGTGCTTTACGCCGATGGCGACTACGTTTTAAAGGC
Source organism: Bacteriovoracaceae bacterium (assembly GCA_947448095.1). GTDB lineage: Bacteria > Bdellovibrionota > Bacteriovoracia > Bacteriovoracales > Bacteriovoracaceae > Peredibacter. The sequence continues at coordinate 7,251 of CANFNN010000043.1, forward strand.
ACGAGCGCTAAATATTTCAGAAGGTGGACTTCTCATTGATGAGATGCCAAGTTTTCCCGAAGTTGATGATGTTGCGGTTATGCTTTCTCTGCCTCAACTTCCCTCACTGAAAAACTTTTCTGTACTTAAGATGCAGACTTTTTCAAAAGAACTTTTTCAGCATAAGGTGATAAGAGTTAAGGCCAAGATGGTAAGACGAGAGCAGTTATCACAAAATCTTGATAATATTTTTCGTTCTCGTTTTGGTCTGCAATTTATTCGAATCACTGATCAGGATCAAAAGCATATTGAAGATTATGTATTGAATTTTGCTTCTAATTTAATTTATCTTCAAACATTGATTGATTCTTATAACACTGACGAAGAAACTAAAATTCTCGCCAGGACTTTGGCCGGAGTTTTGGGCTACAACGAGACGGAGAAAATTTCTCTGTTGCGAGCAGCTGTTACTCACGATTACAAAAGCCTTCAGTGGTCATAGATCAACTTTAAGTGGTTGGCATTCATCCCGCATTGGAAGTGCAGGAAATTTGAATGGAATCATTTTAATCACACGGCATTCTTTCACTTTATATTTTTTCAATTTCAGATTTTGATACTTTTCGTTTTTTTCGCCTTCAAAGCCGTAGTGGCATTCAACTAATACTTTAATCAGGGCCTCTTTTGTGGCCTTGTCCAAAATATCGATGAGGTATCTCTCCTCGTAGTATGACCAGTAACCAACAAAACGAGGAATGTTAGTATATTTGCTTGAATTTTCTAAAAGCTTTGATTTGAATTCAATGTTTTCGCTATTGATGTTCAGGTTTGTTCGCAGATAACTCACACCTTCTACATTTCCGTATAAACAAAGTGCCTCTTTTCCAGAGACTTCTAGAAACGCTTCGTGGTCCAGTGCCTGGACGGATTCAAAGGCCTTATTTAAGACTGCAGCAGGATTATTCGCAAATCCAAACCCATAAGGATCGCAAGCTTGGACCAGAGCTAACAGGATGAGGAAACCAAAAAGTTTCATGATAAAAATCTCCAACAAAAGAATTGTGCCCTATCAATTATGGCCATTTTGACGCGAAAAGGGTGTTCAAGGGTAGTCTTTACCAAGGGGTGTAAAAAGTTTTTACAGTGCAAATTGGCCCCATTAGGTTCAAATGAAGAGTTGATGACATAAATTAAGTTCGCCTTTAGTAGGCACCCGGCCGAAAGGAAGGTAGGCTGCGGCCATTAAAAACCGACCTGAAAAAGCAGAGACAATGCAAGTAACTGTCGAATTTAAAAGAAGATATCTAGACAGGAGAATGATCGATATTGATCATCTCGTATCTTCGCTCGATTTAGATGATTTTACCCCTGCTGTAATTCTTGGCCACCAAGTGAAAGGGAACGCCGCCACTTTTGATTTTGCCCATATCGCACCCTTAGGTCTTCAAATTGAAAATGCTGCCAAAAACCAAAACAAAGATCAGGTCAGGACATTAGTCAAAATGATGGAATCTGAAATACGTTTGGCACGTCTTAAATTTCAATAATTCCCCATTTCAAAACCAATTTTGTCCCATTTTTCCCCATACTTTTTGACTAATTTGCCCAAGGTCTTGAAATTGAGCTTTTTGATCAGTGGCATTTCACTTGCTCAGTCTTGATCGAACTTTCTATCTTGTGGAGTTAAAGCCAATGGTTAATGAAAAAGAAAAAACAAACGCTAGTCAAAATTTTTCGCACCGACAGTCTAGACTGTTAACCGAATCTCTTAAGCTACTGTTGGGCCAGGGCCTTACACACTCTCGTCCCCAAAGTTCTGAGCGCGAACAACGAGCTCATTTTTTGCGAAATGCTCTGAAAACTGAATTACTTATTCAATAGAAATACTAAAAATATGACAGTTGCACCCTGGTTTCTACTGATAAGTAGTCTCCGGGGTAGCCATCTTTTGCTCTTTATATTTTTTTCATGGGAATTCATATGCTAACTAGCGAGCGGTTTGCTCCAGAAGGAAAAATCCATAGCGTACAAAGCACTCCAATCCGAAATCTTCTTCAGACATGCTCTGAAAAAGAACAGATGCTGGCCATTGTTTGTCACGATATGAAAAATCCACTTTGTGTTGTTCAGCTTGAGGCCCAAATATTACTCAAAGTTGCTGAACAACAATGTAAGAATATTTTATCGGAAGAAGTCAAAAATCATGCTAATCGTATTTTGAAAACAACTGATCGATTAAAAACCCTTATCATGGATCTGATCGATAAAAGTAAGTCAGAAGAGGGGCCGTTCTCCCTTAAAAAAACCGATTATGACTTAACCCAATTAATTGAAGAAGTCATTGAGATGAATCGGCCATGTATTAGGGAAAAAAAACTTTCGATTAATACCTTTTTGCCACAGACATGGTTTGTCCATTCGGATAAAAATAAAATATTTCAGGTCCTATCTAACATTTTAAGTAATGCTATCAAATTCACCCCCATGAATGGTTCGATTGATGTCGCAATCAATGAATCTGGAACCGATTCAATTGTTTCCATTTCAGATTCAGGCCCTGGCATTAAAAAAACTGAAATTGATTTTATCTTTGAAAAATATTGGGCCGGTACTTGTGACAAGGGTTGTGAGACTGGGCTAGGTCTTTTCATTTGTAAAAAAATAATCGAAGCCCACGGAGGGAAGATTATTGCTGAAAATGTAGGCTCAAATGGGGCAAGGCTTTCTTTTACCCTGCCCCAAAAATAACTAAGATTGGTGTGTAATTAGACTTCTCAGCATCCATGCATTTTTTTCATGAATCTGCATTCTTTCAATCATAAGATCTGTCGTCACATCATCCTCACATTCATTGGCCAAGGCCACAATCTCTCTGGCCGTAGTCACAACAGCTTCATTTCCTTGAACCAAATTGTGAATCATGTCGTCAGCATAGGGAATAGCGGTTTCTTCTTTGATGGAGGACACTTTTGAGAAGGCAGCAAATGAGCCTGGAGCGTATTCACCTAATGCACGAATTCTTTCGGCCACGACATCTATAGCAGCAGCTTGCTCAAGGTATTGCTCTTCAAACAGCGTGTGCAGAGATTGAAACATTTTACCAGTAACGTTCCAGTGATAATTTTGAGTTTTAAGATATAGAAGATAGGAGTCAGCGAGCAGCTTGTTTAGGCCTTTGCAAACGGCTTTTCGATCTTTTTCCGATATCCCAATATTAATCGGGGTAGTGCGTTCGATTTCAATTTTGTTTGGCATAATGCCTCCTATATTTTTGATGGCGCTAGGGTTGCTTGATACTCGATAAATACCAGCCCATGGCCGTCTGGACTAACGTTCTGGCCTTCTTGACTTAAGGCCTGCTCAACTGGCACTCCTTTACGTTTTAAATAGGATGTAAATCGTTCAGGATTCTCGGACATGTTGTAAAAATCGATATCTTCTTCTTCCATCAGATTTCGTTCTAGATACTTTTTGATCGATTCGGCCCTTTGACGGGCCAGAATGATTTCGGAATTCGTCGACTCGTCTGCCGTTTTGACCTGACGGTCAGACCAGGTGAGGATTTTAATATCATCCACAACCTTTCCCGTACTCGAAATCTTTTGGGCAAGTTTGTTCAATTGATGACGATCTTCTTCCGTTAGTTTTACTTGGCCTTTTTCAAAAACCAGAGAAGTAAAATCAATTTGAGTGGTGACGGATTTTGGCCCGGGATTCACTTTTACGAGCTTTTTGTCTTTAGGAGCAGTAGAGCAGCTAAAGGCCAGTACCAGACTGAGCGCAGTCAGTACTCTTAAGCGCATTGGCCGTAGACTCATAATTTCTCCTTGTCATTGCTTCCTAACGAAGCGTCTGTATCCCGTTTAAAAAGCAAGCTTGGTGCCAAAGAGAATTCTCTTTATTTCAGTAAGTTATTAATATTCAAAAGGGGATAGAGGCGTCCCAAATCGCCTCAATACTGCTGGCACCAGTCGTGCTCATTTTCTTTGGGTACTAAAAAGTAATTTGCGAGGTAGAAATTGAAGCCGAAAAAAAAGATAAAAACCAAAATTGAAAAGGAAATCAATCAGAAGGAAATCAATCCCTGCCAACTAGATCGGGAGGACATTCGGCCTGACGAGGCGGGCGCACAACACACCAAGGCGCATGAGCCCTACGATTTTAAACGTCAGGATGAAATGCCAAATAGAGATGAGTCTTAAGAAGGAAATTAGAAAAGCAGATGAGTTTCTTGGTTCATATTTTCAATGCGAACTTTCCAGTCATCATCAGCGCGAGAAACCAACTCGCTTTGGACTAGACGGACTTTATAGAAAAAATCCTGCCCATATGAGTCCATGGAAAATTCTTCTAAGAGAAAATTGATTTCACTTTCGAGTTGAGAATTAACCAGCGTCGTAAGATAGCGCTTGTAATTATCTTGCGACTTACGTGTGTCACGCATTTCGCGAAATTGTCCCATCATCACTACATTTGTCTTTACCATGTTCCCCTCAATTTTTGGAAAGTGACCTTCATGGTCTCGATCCCTATTTCTACATGTCGCAAAGTTGGGGCCAAATTCTTAGTCGCAAAATCGAAATATGTATAAGGCGGTTTATAGGTAGGGTTGGGGCATTCGACAAGCTTGAGAATTTACAATCCTTCAGTTTTTGTAAAGATTACTGATTAAGAGAATCTAAATAGTGAATAATTTTACCCAGTTTGACCTATTCTAAGGGTGACAGAACGCGTCTAAATAACAAAAAAGGGGGCCACAAAGGCCCCCCGGAAAGTCACTGATCTTATCGATCAGGTATTTTAAATCTTAAGCGTTCTTTTTGAACCAAGTTTTTGAACCTGTAGGATCTGGCTTCATAGTGTCTGAGCCTTTTTTCCAGTTAGCAGGACAAACTTCACCAGATTTTGCTGTGAACTGGTAAGCCTCAACTAAACGAAGAGTTTCTTCAACGTTACGACCAACTGAAAGGTTATTCACTGTGGCCTGTTGAATGACGTTATTGTCATCAATGATAAAGATCCCACGAAGGGCAACTGAATCATTCACAAGAACTTCGTAGTCACGAGCAATTTTCTTATCCAAATCAGCGATGATTGGGAATTTTACTTCTCCCAAACCACCCTCGTTACGAGGCTGTTTTGTCCACGCCAAGTGCGAGAAAAATGAGTCAACTGAACAAGCGATAAGTTCGCAGTTCATTGCCTTGAATTTGTCTGCTGCATCTGAATAGGCAATGATTTCAGTAGGGCATACGAATGTGAAATCTAAAGGGTAAAAGAAAAGAACTTTCCACTTACCTTTATAGTCATCAAGCGAAACCTGTTTGTTCTGACCATTGACGAGAGCATCAGCTTTGAAAAATGGTGCTGGATTACCAACTAAACGTGCCATTAGGACTCCTTGATAAAATAAGGGTTAAACCAGATTCATGATTGAAACATGGACACAAGAAATTTAGTCCGAAGAAAAGATTATTTCAAGACAAGGTGTTTCTTTGCCCTTGTAAATTGGAGAAGTCTGCCCATCTTTAAGTTAGACAGACATAGAGTAAAATTAAACCTCAAGAATTACTTCAATTTACCGATAAGGTTGAACAAAGAAATCAACAATTTGAGGAAAAAGGACCGTCATGGAAACGCCTAGAGCATATATCCCTAACCCAATCGTTATTGAGCAAACAGCTCGCGGAGAGCGCCAATACGACATTTATTCCCGTTTACTCCTGGACCGGATCATTTTCCTAGGTACTGAAGTCAATGATGTTGTGGCCAACTTACTCGTGGCCCAGATGCTCTTTTTAGAGCAGTCAGACCCAGAAGCCCCGATTCATTTTTATATCAATTCTCCCGGTGGCTCTGTTTACGCGGGCCTTGGTATTTACGATATCATGCAACACGTGACGTGCCCGGTTTATACCTATTGCGTAGGGATGGCGGCTTCAATGGGATCCCTGCTGCTTCAAGCGGGTCATGAGGGTCATCGTTATGCCCTTCCGCATGCTCGTATCATGATTCACCAACCTCTTGGTGGAGCTCGTGGACAGGCAACTGATATTGAAATTCAAGCGCGTGAAATTTTGGATTTAAAGAAACAATTGAATAACATTTACGTTAAGCACACTGGCAGAACGTACGAAGAGGTTGAGAAGGCCTGTGATCGTGATAATTATCTTGATCCAGGGAGAGCTAAAGAGTTCGGATTAATTGACAATATTATCTTGCCTAAAGGCAAATCGAAAAAAGTATAAAAGGCGTTTATGAGTAAAGAAAAAGCTGGCGGTTCGTACGGTAGTTTAAACTGTAACTTCTGTGGAAAAACACAGAAGGAAGTTAAAAAACTCATTGCTGGTCCAGGTGTCTACATCTGTGATGAGTGTATCGAGTTATGTAATGACATTATTTATGAAGACTCGGTCAAAGCGGTTTCTAAAACTGCCACTGACAGCGTACCTAAGCCGCACGAAATCAAGGCCCACCTTGATACCTATGTGATTGGTCAAGACCGTGCCAAGAAAATTATTTCGGTAGCGGTTCATAACCATTACAAACGTATTTCGTATAAGTCTGCTACCCGTGAAGGTGATGAAGTGGAGCTTGCGAAATCAAACATCTTGCTCGCAGGACCAACAGGTTCTGGTAAAACACTTATCGCTCAGTCACTAGCAAAGTTTTTGAACGTACCATTCGCAATTTGTGATGCTACGACCTTAACTGAAGCTGGTTACGTCGGTGAAGATGTTGAGAACGTGATTCTCTCCCTTCTTCAAAACTGTGACTTCGATGTTGAGCGTGCTCAACGTGGGATTGTCTACGTGGATGAGATCGATAAGATTGCCCGTAAGTCAGAAAATCCATCTATCACTCGAGACGTATCGGGTGAGGGTGTTCAGCAAGCCTTATTGAAGCTCGTAGAGGGCTCGGTAGCGAACGTTCCACCTAAGGGCGGACGTAAGCATCCACAACAGGAATATATCCAGGTTGATACGAGAAATATTCTCTTTATCTGTGCTGGTGCTTTTGTTGGGTTGGATAAAATTATTGAAAAGCGTATGACGAAGTCTAAGTCAGTAGGACTGACTTCTGATAACACTTCCAAACTAGAAAAAACTCACTTTGAGAATCTTGGCGCTATTGAGCCAGGGGATTTAGTGAAGTTTGGTCTTATTCCAGAATTTATTGGGCGACTTCCAGTGACAGCAATGCTCGAAGAACTTGATGAAAAAGCTTTGGTCTCGATTC
>CANFNN010000044.1 GCA_947448095.1 Bacteriovoracaceae bacterium
AAAAAATCTTGAGGAGTCTTCTAAAAAGTATTTGGAGCTAGGAAAACTCTATGAGCTCACTCCTTTTATGAAGACATTAGCGTCAGAAAACAAAACTTATTACTAAAAGGTTACCAATATGAAAAATGCAGTAATTGTTGATGCTATAAGAACCCCAATGGCAAAATCAAAGGCCGGAGCTTATCGGCACGTACGTGCCGAAGACCTCTCTGCCCACCTTATGCGTGAGATCTTAAAACGTAATCCTCAGCTGAATGCAGGCGAAATAGAAGACATTATTTGGGGATGTGTGCAGCAAACGCTTGAGCAGTGCTACAACATTGGAAGAAATGCCGCCCTTTTAACAGAAATCCCTAAAACTGTTTCTGCTCAAACCATCAACCGCCTCTGTGGATCGTCAATGACAGCGATTCATATGGCAACTCAAGGTGTTTGGTCAGGTCAGGGAGATTTTTATCTCGCTGGTGGCGTAGAACATATGGGCCATGTGCCGATGTTTCATGGAGTGGATTTTAACCCTGCTCTTGCTAAGACCACTTCTAAAGGCGCGGGTTCCATGGGACTGACGGCAGAACTTTTGGCCCGCATGAATGGTGTGACTAGAACTCAACAAGATGAGTTCTCTGCTCGCTCACATCAAATGGCCCATGAGGCCACTCTTAAAAGCCGCTTTAAAAATGAAATCATGGCGACACCCGGACATGATGAAATGGGTGTACCAGGAATGATTTCAGTGGATGAAGTGGTTCGCCCTGAAACCACGGTGGAAACACTTTCTAAATTGGCCGCTGTGTTTGATCCAAGAAACGGAACTGTGACCGCAGGAAATTCCTCGGCACTTTCTGATGGGGCCTCATGTGTAATTGTCATGAGTGAAGATCGTGCCAAAGCCTTAGGTTTAAAACCTCTGGCAAGAATTATTGCCATGGCATCTACTGGGTGCGAACCAAGTATCATGGGCTTTGGCCCAGTTTCATCATCTAAGAAAGCTCTCCAAAGAGCAGGATTAAAGATGGAGCAAATGGATATCATCGAATTAAACGAAGCCTTCGCAGCTCAGTCCATTCCCGTTCTTAAAGCACTTGGACTTTTAGAAGTCATGGATAAAAAAGTAAACTTAAATGGTGGTGCCATTGCTTTAGGCCACCCGCTCGGTTGCTCTGGTGCCAGAATTACTGGATCCCTTGCCCATCAATTAAGAGACAATAATAAACAGTATGGTCTCGCCACAATGTGTATTGGATTAGGTCAAGGTGTTGCAACGGTGATCGAGAATTTAGATTAATTATTTTTGTTACCAGGCCGACGCAAGTCTGTCTGGTAACAATTTTTTTTAAATTAACTCTCGCAGTGAGTTCTCACTACTAAACGGTCTTCACTCAAAAAAGTCATTCTTCTCATCACCAACTGATCCCCAACGTATGTTCTGCTGGACCAGCTACCAATGATGCTGTCTTTTTCACCACTAATGCGTTTTAAATTAATCTTAAGCCCATTGCTTGTTTTAATGAACAGAGATGATCCTGAAAGAGTATAGTCATATACTTCCCCTGAGATCACTCCGACACTACAAGATGATTTTTCTCCTGAGACTGAATCTGAAAACGACTGTTTAAAAGTAATTTTCCCACTTAGAATTTCAACTGGAACGTCCATCGCCACATCCAACAAATCAACTTCTGTCACATTAGTGGCAAATTCTTCATTTTGCTTGTGGGAAGCTGTATGCTTGGCCGATTGGCCTTGACCACAAGAAACAAAAACAAACAGAAATGATAATAACAGGATACGCATATCTCTCTCCTTAGCAAACGTTCCGGCGAACTTAGCAAAAAAGAAAGTCGAACTCTAGACGTCCTGAACAAGACCAGTGCGTGATAAAATATCTTTAGGTAGAATAAAGCTTACTCGTATTGCTTACCTAATTCTTCAACCAGATAACCAAGAGCATAAGGGACAGAAGAATCACGACTTAGCGAATAGCTTGAAGCATGAGTGAATCCCAGTTTATGAGTCCATTCGTGAAAAACGTTTCCTGCGACTTCGGCAGGTGTGTAAGCATCAAAAAACTTTGTATTCATCCATATACGTAGACCATCTGCGTAGGTGTAACCAACAGTGCTGCGACTGGAATAATATAATTCAAGATCAAGATCCATTTGGTGATCAATTCCAGGAACTAATTCTTCGCTTCCATCTAAAAGTTTTTGATAGATTTCCGCATTAGTGAAGCCACCATTATCAACATAGGTCTTCGTTGAGCCATAACTAAAATTAAGAACTCTATTTTTAAACTCCTGACTTGCCACAATTTTTTTTATGATAGCGATCGCTCTGGTAACCTTAGCCTCATCATTGATATCAAAGTTTGTCAGGGTAAAGTTAGCATCAAAAATTTTTGCTTCTTCAGGAACATCACTTGGGATGCTAGGGCCATCCGTGGGAGTCCCAACTGGTGGCGTGCCAGTAGAGTCAGTTGGAGTGCAATTAGCAGCAACTGCTGGAGCAGCAGTATTTGGAAGAGGCTTATCAGTATTTTGGCAATTTGGGTTCTGGTTACAACTAACGAGAAGAAAAAGAAGACCGATGATAAAAATAGATTTTGTCATTGAGCACCTTCCTTGGTTTCAAAATTAGAATCATCCTTCCTGGACAATTCTGCGTACAAAACTACGATGCAAGTCTTACGACAAGTATGCCCCCACGATGTGGACTGCATCAAGTCGGCAAAATTTGATGATTGTGAATTGAAGGGGCATCAAGTAACGCAGATAGACTCTTACACTTTGGCCCCAATCGAGGGCCAAAAAGAAACCAATACCTGACTCATAGACTACGGCGAGGTTTGACTAAAATATTCCCAAAAAAGATTCCCACAACTAGTGCTGTAGCAAGTGTGATCATTCCAAAAGCGGTACCAAGCCCACCCACTACATCTCGCTCGAACAAAAAACTAAGCGAGCGATAACCCATAGATCCTGGGACTAATAAGATAATTCCTGGAAATTGAAATAGGCTTGAAGGCCGATCTTTTAAACGAGCAAAAATGTTGCTAACAGAACCAACACAAAAGCCACCAATAAGAATCCCTAATTCAGGGCCTAAATAGTGAGTGGCGAATTTAGAGCAACAGTAGCCAAAAACACCCGCAAGAGTGACCCAGCCCCAATCACTCTTCTCCGCTTTAAAAATCACAGTCGCCATTAAGGCAGTAACAGGCAGAGTAAAAATTGTGACCCAATCAGGAATCGTTTTAAATTCAATTGCAATAGATGGAACATAAATGAATGAAGCAATCTTAGCACCAATGAACACACCAAAAGTGAGTTTAAGTAAAATCATAATTCCACCCATAAGCCTGGATGTTCCCGATGTTAAATTCTGAGTTGCTATTTCAGCAATCGCCATAGTGATAAACAACCCTGGCATAAAAATAATCAAACTAGAAAGAATGATGACTCCAACATTGAGAGAAGGAACTAGCTTAACTAAAAAGTAAGATATGAAAGCCGCAACAACTGCAATGATGGCCTCAAACATCTGTGCAACTAAACCAATGGTCTGAACGGGCTGCAAAAGTGAGAGTAGACCAATGATAGACCCAATGAGTATTGAGGCAAGGAAATCGCCCCAGTTGCCACCAAAGAGAACCAAAAATCCAGCAGAGGAGAAAAGAAAACACAAAACACGAATCATCCCATTATAAGGGTCTGGAGAAGCGAGAATTTTATCAAGAGAATCACTTCCCTCTTCATAAGTCATGCGGCCATGAATGACTTCTCTAGCTACGAGATCAACTTTGGAAAGCTTTCCAAGATTGACTCCCATTGGCACTACCCGCTCAATTTTGGTAATTTCCTCGTCCCCGTAACTGAATGAAGAAAAAATAGCAGTAGGAAGTGAAACAATATTTCCATGCAGACCAAAAAGCTGACACATGTCCTGTAAAGTTCCCTCTAAAGTATGAGCAGGGGCTCCCACAGAATGAAGTGCTCTTCCAAACTTGAGAATGAATTTAACTCTTCTAAGGAACTGGGCTCGGTCCATATATTATTCTTGGGTTCTTTTTAAATCATCTATGATTCTTAATTCAACCATTTGGGATAAATCATTATAAGTTTTAAGCGTTGGAGCGAGAAGTTCATTTTCAATATATTCAAATTTCTGGAGATCATCTGGAACAGAAATCAGAACTGGGATTTTGAGCATGGACTCGTAAGAGCGATAGGCAATGGTCGTGTTAGGAAGATCACGCTTTTGTCCAAGTTGATTCATGCGAGAATGATAGCGAGACAACGGAATTAAAACAGAAGCATCGATCTTGATCACAACTTCTTCCGGAATAATTTCACCCGAATGCTTATCTATGCGAGAAGCAGTCCAGTTAATTTTATTCATGACAACTATCATGGCATCAAGATTTAACTCTTTGGCCACTTCATTTAAAGTATGTTTTCCATGCTCACTAAACTTTGGTCCTGCCATTAATTCACTAGCAGGAACAAAGGCCAATGATAAATCTCTCATCCCGCGTGGATTAAGAACAGTTGCCATGGTGATTTTTTTACCAGGGGGCAAGAAAAAAATATCGTCAGCTGCCAGAGACTGGCGCTTGGTTTTTACGTAATCCTCAACAGTCGAGCCATCGGTTTTAAATGCTTGGCTCTTTTTAATTTTAGAAACTTTTACGTATTCAACTCCGTTCGCCAAAATAGGAAAACTTTCTTCCCAAATGGATAAGAGTCTCTCAGTCAAAAGTTGCTTTCCCTGTTCAGAAAGAAAAATCTTATCCTCGTTGGATAAACCGCTGATGGTAGGTTGAAGCATGGATTCAAAAACTAAAATACCAACTCGTTTAATCGGGGCCTGTTTTTTTGAAAACAACTCATCCAATTTTCCTTGCTGAGGATCACGGCTTAGAGTCGTGACGAGATGAGGAGAAAGAGACTTAAGATCATCAAGACTATACTGGCTGAAAACATCGTAGACGTAGGGACTTTCACCACCAGATTTCTTAACACCTAGAGAGCATGAGGATAAAAGAAATAATCCGATGAGGAATCGAAGCATAATATGTTCTCCCAAAAAATCTTTTGAACGTCGCTCCATTCTACCTGCTCACCACTTGATATTTCTACTTTAAATGAAGGAGTAACAAAGATTTTTCGAAGAATTCCCTGCTTAGTGCCTTGGCTCGTTTGAAGAGTGACCATACCCAGTTTTCGTATGAACAAAGCGATTTGGTAGTCAGGCCTAATCTGATTCAGATCCATAACTTGGGTGATAGACGAACTTTTGACCGTCCTTGGCGGCGTGAGAAGTTGATAATCTTCGGCTTTTAACCATTCAAGCCCATAACTCTCCCCAAGCCAAGAATGATTTCGTTCTTCTTGAATGAGAAGGTATTTGGACAAAAAACTATAATCATGCAAGGAAGTCCCTTTTTGGGAGCACTTTTCAAAAATTACGGCCTGTGGATTGTAACGAGAAGATTTTAAAGAGACTTCGCTTAAAGGTTTCAGCCAATACTCTTTATTTAAACGGTTTAACAAATCCCCATGGGATTCGATAACCACCAACTTGAAAGGAGTTGTTATTGCGCCAATCTCACAAAGAATTCGATCAAGTACATGACCAGTAGAAAAATAAAGGAAATAAACATCGCCCACAGGTATAGGACAAGTGAGTAAATCCGCATGAATAAATTCAACGTTCGATAAAGCTAATTGAGTTTTCTTTTTTTCTCCAACTTCAAAGCGTGCCTTTTCAAATTCAATCCCAATGGATTTTTTATGAGGGAATTTTTCTGCAAAAAGTAGCGGCCCATTACCGTGGCCTGAGCCAAGCTCAATCCAGGTTAAAACATCCGGAAGGGCCTCAAAGAGCGCAAGAAAATCTTCCTCACAGGTTAAAAGTGCTTCTTGGGCCAGTCCTTTATAGTTACCAGCTTGATCAGATACTTGGTCTTCTATAATTAGATATTCAGATGAACTCATTAAAAGTATCCACCCAAGGTGGTGAAGAAAAACTCATAATTATTTTTTTTCTCATCCCCGTAAAGCACATAGCTTCCGCGTATACCTAAAGTAATAGGAACAAAAATCCTGAGTAAATGTGTCTCCATCAGAACTTCCCATCCAGTGGAAGCTGCATGGTATTGGTTGGATCGATAGCGACCAGACATTTCATCATAAAAAAGATTCATCGAAATTCGCTTAAAATAAGCATAACTAGACAAATGCCAGTCAGGATAAAACATTGGCATTAAATAGTTTCCAGAATATTTTCGTGACTCATCCATGAAAATATTAGTGGTACCTCTAGGGCGATAAATGTAACTCGCATACTGATAGGACTGGTCTCTTTGCTTTTCATAAGCTAACTGATGAAAAAATGAGTGATGCTGAAAAAATCCAGGAAGAAAAAATCTGCTATCAGTGCTTAGAATTGATCCTTTCATGTCTTTGCCAGTTATCTCTCTTCCTTCTTCAAGATGAGAGAGCAGGGAAAATCCTAAAGGAGAATTGAGATCACGCCGGGAAAGGCGGGAAAGAAAACTGTACTGAAGTTCAGCACCAGGAGAAAAGAGGCCCCCTGATTTGATCTCTGTTTGGTCAGTTGTATTTTTGCCCAAAACTTTTATGACTTTCCCAAAAGTTCTCAAATTAAAACTATGAGTAAAGCGGCCAGCGATTTTTTTCCATGGTACCTGAATACCACCTTCAAAGGTGCCTTCTTCCCAATGATCCTTAATTTTACTCCCCCCACTTGTAAAAATATTTTGAGAGCGCCCACCATAAGCAGAACGTAGGTCAAAAACCGGATAGTAGTGAGACCATGCAGCTGAGACAAAACCCTGGGATTCTTTTTCATTTAAATCATGGCTCGCACCCACTGTGAGTGAAAACTTATTCAAAACATCTCTGGAAAGTCCTTGAATACTTATGGTGCTCGAAAGCGGAGGAGCAATAAAAAACCAACTATGGAGATTCACGGCCTTCTTCACTTGTGAATAATCAGTAGTAGGATAATTATCAGCTTCAAAAAACTTCTTATCCATTTGTGTCGAAGCTTCGACTTGAGCAAACTTTTCATAAAAAGGGACAAAACTGTTGGAAGAGTTTTGTTTTTCATCCCAAGGAAGATTTTTAGTCACAATATTCATGCCACTGGCAGTGTAGTCGTTATAAATTAACGAATCTTGAAAGACCGAAGGAGCATAGGCGCCATAGCGAGCACTGGTTAATTGGATTAGTTCAGAGTTTGAGACTTCAAAAATATTATCAATTCCGGAGGTGGGGCTTTCAATAAGGATCCTGCCATCATAGGTTGAAAGAAAGCCCAAGTTGGTTATGGTCTTAGGCAAGAGAACTGTTTCTTCCTGATCCAATAGTGAAAGCTTTACGACTTCTTTTTGATCATTGCCATCTTTAACAACCATGACGATTTGATTGTGACTGATCCAGTCAAGGGACGTGATGACTTTATCCTCGGGATATTTCAGTCGATAAACCTCTTTGCCGCTTAGACTTCGAACAACCACATGTTGCCCCTGAAGCACATCCCACTCAACGTATAAAACATACTCGCCTGTATAGTCGAGAACCGCGAGGCGACCTTTTGTTTTACGAAAGTCACTGATCTCTTTTTTGGTCTTCAGATCAAATACTCTTATGCGAGAAAAATCTCTATAACCCCAACGAGGATCAATTTCCCATTCAACAAAGGCAAAGCGTCCATTTCTCACTTTGTAAGGGTATTCATTTTGAAGGATGCCCGGATAGAGAATCGTTTTCTCAAAAGCTCCATCAGTTACAACAAACTGAGGGATATAGGAGAGACCTTTTTTTAGGGCAAAAAACTTATCTTTCGCCAGTGCCTGTGGGTAGAGATAATTAATCCAATCATTTTTGACAAAATGATTTTTGACTTCATAAGGAGTCACATTTAATTCAGATTCTTTTTCTTTCCAGCTTGTAATTAAGTCCTTAATGGTAGAATGATAAAATTTTTCAAATTCATCCCCAGTTAACAATTCATAGGAATTATAGAACGTCAGCGGATTGTAGGAGCGCTTAGAGGCCTTATCAGCAATTTGTGACAGAAATAAATCGCCGTATTTATTTCTCATAAACGTTGTATAAAAATATCCATAAACGTAATGATTGGGAATATAGTCTTGGTAAGACCCGAGATGGGCCTTATCATAATCATAATCTCTTCCACTTAAAAGAATCGCCCGCAAATCTCTCTCAAAAAGTGGCAAGCGCCCTCGCCCGCCTTTAGTCAAAGCCGTCTCAACACCAACAGCATCTCCTTCTAAAAACCACGGTGGCAGAGTCAGTCCCAGGCCAAGTGCTTGACCAATTTCTCCCAAAAATATTTCAAACACCCGATTGAAGCCTTGTCTGGTTTTTTGAAATTGAACCACATGCCGAAATTCATGCACTGACAGAGTTTTTAGCCATTCGGTGTTAGTCAATTCGGGATCGATTGCAGGGGTGACGTACCACTCAGATCTTCTTGGGGCCAAAGTCACAAATCCATTTGAAATGGTGGATTGATTCTGAAGGACCAAAGAAATTTTCTTGGGTAAAACCTCTAAAGAGCGAGTCACAAGTGGATAGGCGGTTTCCAAAAGATGACTTACACGTTGTGCTTGTTTTTCAATTTCTCTTGGGAAGATTATCTCAAAGTGCTCAGTGTCTATTTTTTTCCATTCCAATGAAGAAGGATTTTGCTCATAATCGACACCTAAGGGTGGAGCTTCTATGACACTTGCAATACCAGAAACTAAAAACAAAAATGCTGAGATAAGTGCGAGCATTAAATCCCTCTCAAGTATGGTAAAAAAAGGATAACAAGCTTAATTCAGAGTTGGAAGGAGATAAGCTCATCCCAAAGCTTTTTTGCGACAGGACCGAGCTGCTGTTTTTTTAATCGAATAAGATGAATATCAAGTTCTTTAGGATGAATGTCTTCAAAATTTAAAATCACAATTTTTTTTTCTTTTAGTTCCTGCTCAATCGAATTTAGGGGCAGATGTCCCCATCCCAATCCCGCTAGGATGATATCGCGCTTAAAGTTTTTATCTAAAAGGCGCCATTTCTTGCCACTTTCAAGAAGCCCAAAACTTGCGCCCTTGGGATTTGAATCCCCTATAACTATCTGATCAATATCCATTAAATCGTTTTGGGTTTTTACTTTTCGTTCTTTCAGCAGTTCTCGGTTAATGACAGGAACCATTTTAACCGTTGTAAAAGGAACAATCTCAAGGCTCGCCCTATCACTTACAAAATGAGTTATTCCAATCTGGGTTTCATGATCCAAGACTTTTCTCTCAGCTTCCGATAACAGATCAAGGCTCATGTGAAGTTTTGTGAAGGGATGCTGATCACTGAAGGACTTAAACATCTTGAGTAGTCCAGGATGAAGAAAAATTCCATCCATTGAAATGCCTATTTCCGGTTCTTCTTTTAACTGAAAAGATTTACTTAAGTGATCGAGCTCATTCATTCCTTGAATAATTTTTAAGGAGCGCTCATGCAGTGCCCTTCCATGATCAGTTAAAGTGGGGCGATAAGCACTCCGATCAAAAAGCTCCACTTCCATCTCCGCTTCCAATTTCTTGATAGAAAAGCTTATGGCAGGTTGAGTTTTACTAAGTGCGTCGGCCGCAGCTTTAAAACTACCGGTCTGCACAATCTTATGAAAAACAAGGAGTTGCTCAAATGTCATCTTAATAAGCTTTTTTTATGGTGTAGATCAAAAAATGTTACTTTTTTTTTATCAGAAACTCCCGCATTATAAAACCACTTCTTAACAAAAAATATTTCAATTCAAGGAGAAATAAAATGAAGACACTTTTAACGATGATGCTCGCACTTGCGACAACTCTGGCCACTGCAGCTCAAGACAAGCCAATGACTACAAGCTACAAAATTGACAATGCAGCTTCAACCGTCGGTTGGGCAGCTAAGAAAGTTGTAGGCGGACACAATGGTAATGTTTCAATCAAAGATGGAACAATTACTCTCACTGGCGAAATTATCACTGCTGGCGAAATCAATGTTGATATGAGCAGTATTACTGTTGCTGATATCCCTGCAACTGATGAATACAATGCCAAATTAGTTGGACACCTTAAGTCTCCTGACTTTTTCAATATCGAAAAATTCCCAGGCGCAAAACTAGTAATCAAAAGCTCTGAAAAAACAAAAACAGGTCTTAAAATTAAAGGTGATTTAACATTTGTTGGAAAAACAAACGCAATTGAGTTTGATGCTGTCGTTTCAAACGTAAAAGGTGTTTACACAGCTAAGTCTAACGTTGTTCTTGATCGTACAAAATGGGACCTTAAATACGGTTCAACTGACTTTTTCAAAGGTCTTGGCGATAAGGCAATTAACAACGAATTCACTCTAGCTATCAATCTTTCAGCTAAAAAATAATTCTGTGATTTCTCTGGGCCCCGAAAGGGGCCCTTTTTTCTCGAAAAAGCCTTCTTTTGCTAATACAATTCTGAAATGCGAAGTCTTCTTTTTTTCCTGTTTATTTTCTGCACCAATGCTCTAGCTGCAACAACGATTGCCATCATTGATACGGGCTTTGACCTCGATCATGATTTTTTAAAACCTAAAATCCTTAAACAAGAAACTGATGAAGAGGCCTTGAATCCTGGCCTCAGTGAGTTCAATGGTTGGCAGTTTAATGATAATTCCCATTTGAAAGTACCAGTCATTAAAGACCAGTCCTTACTTCAAGAGATCCTTCTTTACCGAAACCTTCGTGCAAAGGGTCACAGTGATGGGTTATCTCTCGCCGAATTTGAATGGTTTAAAAAAAGAAGTAATGATAAAGAATTCATGCTTCAGGTGAAGAACTTTAAAAAACATTCACACGGAACTTTCGTTGCAGGAATTGCTCTGAGAGAAGGAGAAAATATTAATATTTTCCCTATTCGTGGTTTGAATATTTCAAATCCTATCGTTGCGATCGAAGACACTTCCCTGCCTTCAGCGGAGCCCCTCAAAAGTAAAACGCCAGAAGAAAAACTGACCGAAGAGATTCAAAACTCGCAGGACCGAGTGATCCAGAAATTTTCTAAAATCTGCCGCTACCTTTCACTCAACGGAATAGCGATTGTAAATGCATCTTACGGAATCACTTACAAGAATATCTCTTCCAAATTTAGAGAAAAATATAGGGCCCTCTTGGGATCAGAGATTGAGGAATCCAAACTGCAAAAGTTAATCTTGGATTACTTTAAAAATATTCACGACCGAACAAGCAAAATTATCCAGAAATACCCGCGTATGTTATTTGTTTTTTCCGCCGGAAATTCTGGCGTAGATAATGATCTCTTTGCCCACTATCCCTCTAAAATCAAGCTTCCAAACACTCTTTCCGTTGGTGCTATGAACGGGGATTATTTAGCGAGTTTTTCTAATTTTGGTAAAATCAATGTTGATATAGGGGCTCCCGGTGTGGCGATTCTCTCCCTAGTCCCAAGGGTTTACTCGCAAGACGGAAAAGATCTTTATTCGCCCTCGAGTGGAACTTCCATGGCAGCTCCTTATATTTCAAACCTTGCCGCACAAATTTTAAACATCAATTTAAAATTAAAACCTCAGGAGATAAAACAAATTATCCTTGAGACAGGTGATGAAAAAGATTATTTAAAATTGAAATTTTTTTCAGGATCTATCGTAAACAACAAGCGTGCCATTAATGCGGCCTTGCTTTCTCGAGACATGTCACTTGACCAGTCCATCACCCTGGCAAAATCGGGACTCATCCCAATGGAGGATTCCGTTTCAATTGGGCGCCCGCCATCAATGGATGCTTTTGAGTTAAAAAATAAAGTCATGGATGCGATTCCTAAGGATATCTCACCTCAGGAAATCGAAGAAATCCAGTCTACCAGTGAAGAGTCTTTGCCAGATCAGGACTTAAAGACAGATAAACCGGACAATTTAATCCCGCTTCCTTCAGTAGTGCCAACTGCTCCGAACTTACCCGTTGATCCAGTCCCTTCCAGTCAAAGTGAAGGACAATCTCCCCCACCTTCCTTGGCGCCTGAGTCATCTTCTTCTCCAGCTTCACCTCAACCGCCCCAAACTCCAAATTCAGAGATTTTGCCTTCATCGCCATAATAGTCAGCATGCAACTGGCAAGCGAGGTGGAGAGAAGATCCGTGGGCGAGAAGGCTTCGCCGTTACCTTGGTTATCTTTGGGTGCATCGGTAATAATTTGGTTACTTGAATCAATGTGGGTGGCCTGAGTGCGAAATCCACCTTGATACTGAACATTCATGAATGACATATGACCTACTTTGCAGTTTTTTACTAATAAACTCATTATGTACGAAAAAGGCTTGGGTGAGAATGGCCTTAATACCTGTCAGATTAAGTTTATAAAGTTTTCCCTTCAAAAAGCCCCTCGGGGAACATAAAATGGATCCATTCATTTTAAGGAGTTCCTCCATGGCCAAAAAAGCTGCAAAGAAAAAAGTTTCTAAAAAAATTACCCCGAAGAAGGTGGTCAAGGTTGTTAAAAAAATAGATAGCAAACAACAAACAATTGATTCACTTATCGAACTCATTCGTGTCACTTCAACAGAAGTGCCTGATGATGTTTTTAAAACCATCGTAGCGGCTGCCAAAAGTGAAGAAAAAGATACGATTGCTGATTATGCTATGGGCATCATTAAAAAAAATATCGATCTGGCTAAATATAAATCACAACCACTTTGCCAGGACACTGGAACGGTTATTTTTTACATCTATCATCCGGCAGGCTTTCACCAAACACCGTTCAAGGAACTAGTAAAAAAATCAGTCACACTTGCAACAAAGAAAGGCTACCTAAGACAGAATTCTGTGAATTCGCTAACTGGTGAGAACGCTGGAACTAATCTTGGAGAAGGTCATCCTTCGATTCATTTCTATGAGCATAAAGGAAGTGAAGTTGAAGTGAAGTTGGTTCTTAAAGGCGGAGGATGTGAAAACGTCTCAGCTCAATACTCACTGCCTGATACTACCATAGGTGCTGGACGAGATCTTGAAGGAGTTCGTAAAGTTATCCTCGATGCCGTTCAAAAAGCTCAAGGCAAAGGCTGTGGACCAGGAGCACTTGGTGTTTGTGTTGGTGGAGATAGAGCGGATTCGGCTTATTTTGCTAAGAAACAACTTCTTCGTAAGCTCGATGACAAAAACTCACTCAAGGATCTGGATAAACTTGAAAAAGAAATCGTAGAAACTTGTAACAAACTTGGAATTGGGCCAATGGGATTCGGTGGTAAAACCACTCTCCTGTCTTGCAAAATTACTCACGCCAACAGAGTTCCAGCATCATTTTTCGTTTCTATTTCCTACATGTGCTGGGCCTTTCGTCGTCAAGGTATTGCCATGAATAAAAACTTTGCCATCAAGAAATGGCTTTACTAGGAACATGCACATGAAAAAACTTAATTATCCCTTTAGCGTAGAAGCTGTCCGTGATCTTAAAGTCGGAGACATGGTACTCATTACGGGTAAACTTTTTACGGGTCGTGATGCCGTTCATAAATATCTGCATGATGGTAACAAGCCACCTGTGGATTTGAAAAACCAGATCATCTACCATTGTGGCCCGGTCACCCTCCAGGATAAAAAAGGCAAGTGGACCGTAACGGCCGCTGGTCCCACAACTTCTATTCGTGAAGAACCTTACCAATGGGAAGTGATCCGTGACTACGGAATCGTTGGAGTTATTGGCAAAGGCGGAATGGGGCAAAAAACTCTGGATGCCTGCAAAGAATACGGCTGCGTCTATTTTCATGCTGTGGGTGGTGCTGCTCAGGTTCTGGCCGAAAAAATCATTTCAGTTGATGGATTGTATTTAAAAGAATTCGGATTACCAGAAGCGATTTGGGAGCTCTCAGTGGAAGATTTTCCAGTCGTGGTAACGATGGATTCACACGGAAATTCACTTCATAAAGAAATTGAAGCTTCTTCTAAAGAAATGCTGAATAAACTTTTATAAAAAGATTCTTGGAAAGACGGACACTCCTGTTCGTCTTTCACACCCTTCACTCTGAGCACTTAAAATTCCAGCGAGCATGACGTCCTTACCAATTGTAACCAGTAAAGCTCCGCCCGAATCCCCTTCACACACCCCGGATTTAGAACCATCAGTGAAAACGATCATATTGCCAGAATAAGTTTTGATGGAAGTGATCAATGAGTCCGCTATCTTTCCACGGGCCACCATGGAAATCTTCATTCCAGGTTTTAAAGCATAGGGAGAGACAATTTTCATGGGCTTGATGTTTAACAAAGGTTTTTTTAATTTGAT
>CANFNN010000045.1 GCA_947448095.1 Bacteriovoracaceae bacterium
AACGACCACCACGGTCTCCACCGCGATCGCCACCACGGCCGCCGCCGAAACCACCTGTACGAGGCTCCATAGGACGAGCTTCGTTAACAGTTAGTGAACGACCACCGAAATCAGCACCGTTAAGTTTTTCGATAGCTGCATCAGCTTCAGAAGAATCTGACATTTCAACAAAGCCGAAGCCTTTTGAACGGCCAGTATCTCTGTCTGTTACGATTTTTGATGAATCAACATTACCGAAAGATGCGAACATCTCAGATAGTGATTCATTAGTTGCTGTGAATGGTAGATTACCGACATAAATCTTCTTACCCATAAAACCTCCAAAGGCCAGGGAGCGCTTAGAGGACATGGAGTAACTTTACTCGGGACACTCTGAAACGACGTTGAGAACAAACATTTAACATCAAATGACAAGAAAAGCGACTAAATTAAATTGAGGAGTGTGAAATTGATGTAAGTAATTAATATCATGACACTAAAAGCCCTCAATGAATGAGGGCTTTTAAACTCTTAAAGCGAATTACCAGCGATTACCGGAGTGATCCATTTGGGAAGGGCCACGATTATAGTCTGGACGAGCCGTACGGGCAGTAGGGCGAGAGCCATCTTTTTTTTCCATTGGTCTAGCTTCGTTAACAGTTAAAGCGCGTCCACCGAAGTCTGACCCATGGAGTTTTCCAATCGCCGCGTCAGCTTCTTCAGCGTGTGGCATTTCTACGAAACCAAAACCTTTGCTTCTTCCGCTATCTCGGTCCATGACAATTTTAGAGGTTTCAACTTTACCGAACGAAGAAAAAATCTGTGTCAGAGATTCGCTAGTTGTTGAAAAGGGTAAATTACCCACATAAATTTTTTTGCCCATGAAATACTCCTTAGGAATTGAATGCCTCTAGAATAGAGACGAATAAGACAAGGATGTAGCATTAACAAAAATGAAATGGACACTTAAGATAACTAAAGGGAGAAACGCATTAAGCGGCTATGTTTATTTGCAAAATTTTTAAAATGGCTTTTTCTATAGGGAGGGAATAATTTTTCAAATTGGATTTTGCAAACTGATTAATTTTGTTATCACTCAGGTGACGACTGATCACAATATTGTGCAGTTCATCCGCTGCACCAATGATTTCTGTCACCATATTCACATTACTGGATCGCCTTGAAGGATCACTTCCTCTGCGCCGCATGTGATGACCTTCCACCGCCTGATAAATCACTTCTTCAAAGCCGCCACATTTCCTAAGAAGTTCTCCACCATGCTTTTGATGCTGGTCGAAAATCTTTTTTTGCTCTTCTGAAAAATGTTCCAATTCTTCTTCCTTAAAATCGGGATCAAGATCATACAGGCCAATGTCATGCAAAAGAGCGGCGATCCCTACAATCTTAATCGACTTGATGGATTCCATGCCGACTTCGTTAGCAATGATTCCTGATAAAAAAGAAACCGCCGCGCAGTGTTCTCTCATTTCTATAGAATCAATAAATTTTTTTAGTGATTCATTCTTCATCTTCATGGCCTTAATCAGGCCCACACTTTGACTCAGGAAGGTATTGGCAAAGTCGAGTTTTTCTTCAGAAATACCGGTATGAATAAGACTCTGAGCGATGTTTGCACCAAAATTAAGAACATTATGCATTTTTTTACTAGTAGGAATATCATCGAGAACTAAAGACTTTCCACTCATTTCACTACAAAAGCGAATGTACTTTTCGTGTTCTGCGATTGAAATGTAGAGATGAGTAACACCCCTTTCATTGTAAGATCTAATCAAGTCACTTTGCAGGGGGTCCCCAGCGTTTAGGATTTTAATAAATTTTGATTGACCAAGCTTTATGTAGATATTGAAAAAACTTTTTGGTGTGAGAATAAAATCAGCGAGGAGTGTTGGAACATATTCCTCTGCAATTAAATCAATCTCAACGTCCTTGGCCTCTTTCGAAGCTTGAGAATCTGACCACGAAGCATTCGACTTTAATAAATCCTCAATCTCTTGAGTAAAAACAGAATAAGTCTTGGGCTTTCTTAAAACTTTATTAAAACCAAATTCATTTGCTAGTATTTCTTTTGGTTCCCTTTCAGGGTGATGAGTCACAAGGAACACCGGCAAGAGGGGTTTATCCGCCTTAATGCTCTTTAGTTCCTCAACTCCGTGTGAGACTCCAATATTAGTGGAAAGAAAAATAATTCGAATGTTGTGTTTAGGTTGCTTTAAAAATTGGGCTGCTTCCAGATAGGTTTTGGCAAAAAGGCATGGGAACTCATGAACAAGCTTGTCCTCAGATTTAATGGCATCGATAAATTTTAAATTATTGTCGATGACAAGTACTTTGCCGTAAAAAACACCCATAGATTCCTCACACCTCTTATCGGCAGAAAGCCCTAGAAAGATGACCTTTTAAGTCCTCGAAATTACTCCGACAAGGGAGGTTTAAAAAACTTTAGTATTTTTATATATTCATCATTCATCATGCTATTTGTTCCCCTTTGCTTCTTTGGGCCTCCAAATTTTACGTCCTCATTTTTAGCATCCGATACCTTGGCAGGAACAATTTTAACCAAGGTATCATTTTATGAAGACTCTTCTTCTCTCTTTACTCATGTCCTCTGTGGCATGGGGACAAGTATCTCAAGTGGGGATTTCCAATTTTAATTTTAATTATCAAGCACCCCAAGGCAACGGCACTGCCGATGCTTTTTCCTACCAGCAAAAGATAGAAGCGGGACAAAACGTTCAAGTTGAAAAAGTCGGAGAGGATTTTAAAATCCTTCTCGAAGGAGTCGAAAACCGTGAACTCACTTTTAAAAATGCTCCTGACATAATTAAAAATGCCAATACGATTAAACTCTCAGCGTTTAATTTTTCCTTTGCAGAGAAATTATTATTAACTTTAAATACTGCGGTTTTTAATTCGCCTGATAAAACAGTGGATCTGAAAAATCTCAATCTTGGTTGTGACCGAATTGCTACCTTTCCTGAAGTGATGGATCAGGTGATCAGTGGATGTATTCAGAAAATGTCTCTTAAAACGGGTGGTCTTAGTACTAACGGAGAATCTGGCTTTGATCAGGCGCTTATGAAAGCGATTGATGAAGGTCATGATCAAATTTTAGGCCAAGTGGGTTTGAAGAACGTCAGTCTTAAGGTGAATGGCGGAAAGTTTGACTTGAGTGCAGATATTCAGGCGCAAATTTCTGGAACGGCGAAGTCTACGGGATCGATTAAATACGAAGCAACAATCAAAAAAATCACGGTTAAAATATCCGAAGTCAAATTTGGTTTTTTGGACGTCACTTCAAAAGTATTTGATGAACTTAAAAAACAGGAAAATGCCACTTTTAAAGTGAAAAATCCTTATATTTACATAACAGTAAAATAAACCTTAGTGCTTGGACTTAATAAGTTCAATTTCAATCACCATCACATTCTCAGATGCTTTGAACTCAAATTTCTCGTTCGGTTCAAGCACAATGAGCTTGGGGGAGTTTTGATACAGGTACAGAAAAGTGTGATGGGTTGGCTGATACCTTTTAATCTGATTCATCTTCAGGTGAGTCAGATTCACACTGGATTGGCCCCAGTTTCGGTCCGTCATAATATTAAAATCAAGGCAGTTTTTATCAATCAGTTCGCACTGAATTTTTTCTTCCCCTTCAAACTCAAATGAATCAAAGGGAGCGGCCAGCTTAACATGACTTTTGTCTTCAAAATGAAGTGTGAAGCCTTTTCCTTCAAGCAGCATCAGAAACCGATCGACGCCAGGATAAATGGAAAATGGTCCCGCTTGGTTGACTTGAGCAATCGAAATACGAAAATAGAATTTCTCTTTCTCGCTTTCGTGAGGAATGAGATAGAGCTCGCGGGTTGATCCGCCCCCATTTTTCCAAGGCATGTCTTTAAAGTCTTTAGCGTATAAGATGTTTGACATGAATAAAGTATATCATCAATTATGGCATTGGTGCCTAGGGATAAAGCCAGAACGCTTTGAAACTATTCAAGTCAACTATTCAATGACAAAAAATCCTAGAGGCCTAACAAGAGTTTTCAAAATTTATTTTTTAGGGACGAAAAAATTGAGCGGTTAAATTTTGATGCGAGTTTGCTACCTAGCAAAGAGAATTTATTTGATCATGGCAACGGCAAGCAATTGATTTTTTATATTTCAGTAAATAGTTTGAAAAAGAATTAAATTTTTCGCACAAATTTAACGATAAGAACTAAGTCTTTTTCCTCAACAAAACGGTAAAAATGGCCAAGCGAAGTCCGATTAAAGTTAGCCTCTCATCACTCATTGTGGCCATACTTTTGAGTTGGGCCGCGTTTGCCTCAGTTCAAGAACTGTTGAGTGAATTTAAAAGTTAATTCGTTTTACTCGTCCGTACTTTGTCAGTCAGCCCCTTTAGAAAATTTCTTAAAAATTGATCCCCGCAAGAGCGGTAATTGGGATGACCCTCTTTTCGAAACAGGGCACTGATTTCTGTTTTAGAAACCTTGAATCCTGCATTTTCTAAAAACGAGAGGATATCGTCGTCTTTAAGTTCAAAGGCCACTCGCAGTTTTTTTAGGACAACGTTATTGGTAGGTAGTTCTGGTGGGAGTGGTGGGCGCGACTCATCTTTACCACGCTTAAAGTAAATTAAGCCATTCAGGAATCGTGACATAACATTTTGTCCACATTCCTCAAAGCCTGGTTCATCTTCTTTTTTAATGTAAGCATTCATTTCGGCTTGGGTGACTTCACCGCCGCCAAGTTTAACTATTTCTACCAGTTTAAATTCACTGATATTGAGCATGTAGCGAACACTTCGAATCACATCGTTATTTATCATAATCCCTTCTAACAGCTTTTAAACTAAACGAAAATACTTAAATAAATCTCAACCTCTTTGTTTCTTTTGAAATATTAACCAATCTTTTTCTAGTTGATTACGGTGATCAGGGTGAGCAATATTAATTAATGCCAGCGCCCTTTGACTTAAAGTCTTTCCGAATAAGTTCACCACGCCATACTCGGTCACAACATAGTGAATGTGAGAGCGGGTCGTAACCACTCCTGCGCCAGGTTTTAATTGAGAAACGATACGGGAGATTCCCTTACTGGTAGTCGACGGCAAAGCCAGAATGGGTTTACCACCTTCAGACAGCGCTGCCGCTCGAATAAAATCCATTTGCCCACCAACGCCCGAGATAATTTCTTTCCCTACTGAATCCGCACAGACTTGCCCGGTGAGATCGATTTCAACGGCGGAATTGATGGCGGTCACTTTGGGATTTCGAATAATGTTGATGGGATAATTAATATAGCTTGATTCAAAATTAAGAACTGAAACATTGTCATTAGCGAATTGATAAAGTGCAGGTGATCCAATAATAAAGGCAGCAGTGGATTTTCCTTGATGGAATTTTTTTTGCGAGTTATTGATGACGCCGCTTTGAATGAGATCAAGTGCCCCATCCGTCCACATTTCCGAGTGAAGACCTAGGTTTCGATGTCCCTTGAGATAGCTGCAGACTGCGTCCGGAATAGCGCCTATCCCTAATTGAATCGTGGCCCCATCTTCTACTAATTCGGCCACATTCTTCCCGATTTGAAGTTCTATCTCTGTCAGACCTTTTGGGTGAGGAGAATAAATAGGCTCGTTCAGTTCAAAAGCAAAATGAATTTTACTTACATGAATCAGACCATCACCCAGAACTCTGGGCATGCAGGAATTAAATTGTGCGATCACAATTTTGGCACTTTCTACTGCTGCCTTAGCAATATCGACACTTACTCCCAGGGAAACAAAGCCATGAGCATCAGGAGGAGAAACCTGTATCAGTGCGACATCAATGGGTTTGATTCCTTTTCTGAAAAGTTGGGGAATCTCGGATAAAAAACAGGGAAGATAATCAATCCGATCATAATCAAGTTTTCCTCTTAAGTTTTTCCCAACAAATAAGCTCGTGACGCGAAAAGACTGACTAAACTCAGCTCTAGCATAAGGAGCTTCGCCTTCTGTATGAAGGTGAATCAGTTCAACATTATTTAAGCGCGCAGCTTCAAGAGTCAGTGCCTTAAGAATCGTTATAGGTGTGGCCGCCGCACCATGTACAAAAACGGTCATATTCGATTGTATGGGAGCAAGAAGTTCATTAATCGTTTGGCAGATTTTCATTTAGGCCTCAATTGTAATCAAACAATGGTATCATATTGGGAGATAAGAGAGCGAAGAAAACTTGAATGGTGAGGTCTTAAGTGAACGAAGAAAATTTGTCGCACATCTCCGGTGGAGGTCTTTCGCGTGCTTTAGTCCAGAGGCGCCAAGAAGAAGAGGGCCTTAACGAATTACCACAGTCGAAGCCCAAAAGAACTCTCTCCATTATTTTAAATATTCTTAAAGAGCCAACCGTCTACATTTTGCTGGGATGTGGAGTGATTTATTTTTTGATTGGAGACCGTCAAGAAGCTCTTATGCTAATGGGTTTTTTAGTTTTAATTATCAGTATTACTGTCACCCAGGAAGCCAAAGCCGAGCGCGCGCTTGAGGCGCTAAAAGATTTATCTAGTCCTAGGGCGCTCGTTTTGCGAGATGGTACCAAACAAAGAATTGCCGGAAGAGAAGTTGTTCGGGGTGACATCCTTTTTGTGAATGAAGGAGACCGTGTTCCCGCAGATGCCATACTTATTTCGGGAGATTATATCAGCTCTGATGAATCTCTTCTCACTGGTGAAGCCATTCCCGTTGATAAAAAGAAAGATTCGCTTCTATTTGCAGGAGCAACGATTGTTCGCGGTCAGGGAATTGCGCTCGTGAAAGCCATCGGCGCCCAAACGGAAATAGGAAAGATTGGAAAATCGATTCAAACCACTCAAGCTGAGGGAACGAATCTAGAAAAACAAACCAATCATCTAGTGAAAAGTGTGACGTGGGTTGCGGCCCTTCTTTGCGTCATGGTGGTGGTGATCTATGCTTTGTCTCGCGGCAACTGGCTCGAAGGATCCCTGGTTGGTCTATCTCTTGCGATGGCGATCATGCCTAATGAGCTTCCCGCAGTTTTAGCAATTTTCATGGCACTTGGGGCCTGGAGACTTTCTCAGCGCCGTGTTCTGACTCGGAAACTTTCTGCAGTGGAAAATTTAGGCTCTGTGACAGTTCTTTGTGTGGATAAAACGGGAACTCTGACTCTCAATCAAATGGCGATCCAAAAAGTTTATTCTCATGGCCGCTATGTTGATATTTTAAATTCAAATATCAGTTCTCTGGATGAAGAGTTTCATGAAGCCATTGAATTTGGAATTCTTGCCAGTCGAAAAGATCCCTATGATCCGATGGAGCTTGCGTTTGTAAGTGCTGGATCCAAATTTCTTCAGGGCACTGAACATCTTCACCATGATTGGTCTTTAACCAAAGAATATCCTCTTTCTCCTGAACTTTTATCGATCAGTCATGCTTGGAAGCCTAAAGCGGGTGGTGGGTTTGTGGTGGGTGCAAAAGGTGCGCCCGAAGCTATTATTGATCTTTGTCATTTATCTGAAGAAGACGCTAAGGCGGCTCACCTAGTAGCTGAATCTATGGCGAGCGAAGGTCTCAGAGTTTTAGGTGTGGCCAAAGCATCATCCGAGCAAGCCGCCCTTCCGGCCAAGCAACATGATTTTGAATTTGTACTAGTGGGATTTATTGGACTCGTGGATCCCGTCAGATCCGAAGTGCCGAATGCTGTTTCAGAATGTCATAAGGCTGGTGTCAGAGTGGTCATGATCACAGGAGATCACCCTACAACGGCGTGTAGTATTGCCAGAAAAATTGGACTAGTGAATCCGAATCTCGTAATGACGGGTGCAGAAATGCAAGAAGTCTCAGATGTGGATTTAGGGATTATGGCAAAAAAAATCAGTGTGTTTTCCAGAGTCATGCCGGAGCAAAAATTGCGTTTAGTGAATTGCTTAAAAGCATCTGGTGAAGTGGTGGCAATGACTGGGGATGGAGTCAACGATGCTCCCGCTTTAAAAAGTGCCGATATTGGAATTGCCATGGGTGGGAGGGGAACAGATGTGGCAAGGGAATCGGCCGATCTGGTTTTACTAGATGATGATTTTGCTTCGATTGTAGAAGCGATTCGCATGGGGCGAAGGATTTACACGAATCTTCGCAGTGCTCTGGTTTATTTATTTGCAGTGCATATTCCGATTGCGGGGATGTCTATTTTTCCCGTGGTGTTTGGACTACCTTTGGTCTTTTTTCCGGCGCACATTGCTTTTCTTCATCTCATTATTGAGCCAGCTTCTTCCATTGCTTTTGAAGCTGAACCGGCCGATCCAGGGATCATGCTTGAGCCCCCTCGAAATCCGAAGGAAAAACTTTTGAACCGCGAACTTTGGATACCTAGTCTGGTTATGGGTACAAGTATCTTGGTGGCACTGTTAAGTGTTTACTACATCTCTTTAAAACGAGGGTTTGGAGAAAATGATGCCAGGGCGTTTGTGTTTACCACTTTAATTATTTCAAATATCGTTTTAATTTTTATGAGCCGGGGATCAAAAACATCGCTGCTTAAAAAGTTAACCTCAAAACCCAATAAGGTCGTTCAATACATTATCCTCGCCTCTATGGTGATGCTGGGTGGAGTTCTTTATATTGAAGGCCTTCGGGAAGTGTTTAATTTTTCTTATCTGCACCCAGTGGATCTGTTGATCTGTATCACGATCGGGATTGTGAGTGTGATATGGACGGAGCTCATTCCCAAAAAGAAATTAATCAAGGTGAAATAAAAAACTGGCAACGGCAGAGTGAACTTTTAGATCCTTTGCCGTATCAGTCATCCCGTATTCATAAGACAATTCCATACCTAGCTTTTTAGTGAAAGAAAAATCAAAGCCCACAATCGCCGGAAAAACGATCGGTTTCACTTTATTTTTCGTACAGGTGTTGGACGAGCCTGAGGCATTGCAGTCATCAGATAATTTGGCATTAAGAGCACTACCTCCGAAAAAGCCCACCTGTGAAGACGCCCTCCAATAGAGAGTTAAAGGGATGTTGAGATAAATTAATGAAAAATCATTATCATTTTTAGTTCCTGATGAATCGGTTTGATAACCAAATTTCTTTTGAATGATACTAGCACCCGAGCGAAAATTAAGCTGATCCTGCATTCCCATAAGCGCTCTCATCCCTACACCGAAACCCACTCCTGATATTTCGTCAGTTACGTTGGCATTACTAAAATTATTAGTATCAGGATTACTGTAGAGGAGGCTTCCCATAAGACTTAATTTGGTATCGGCATAGGCCGTGGTGAGAGAATAGATAAATGCCAAAAGAATAAAACGCATCATGATGAACTCCTTGAAGTGAGATCCCTGATAAAGGTAGGTCAGAGTAAGGGGTTGGGAAATGGAATCGCTAAAAATTATGAGAAAATAAAAAATTATTGAATAAAACAACTAGACGCACAGAGACCAATGCCGAGGTTCATGCTTAAACTCTTTTGATTTTATTTACCGGAATCCTTCATCTTCTCCGCAGCTGATTTGACACTTAGCCTAATGGAATTTATTGTTAATTATTTCCCGAGGGACTTATGATAACGCCTATCTTTGCAGCAGTTCTTAGCTTAATTTTCATCTTCTTAAGTTTTAGAACGCTTCGCCTACGCAGGCGATTGAGAATCGCCTGCGGAGATTCCGGCAACCCTGAAATGCTTCGCGCTGTTCGTGCACATGGAAATTTTGCTGAATACGTGCCTTTCACTTTGCTACTTATCTATTTTGTAGAACAAGCACAGGCTCAATCGTGGCTTGTGTGCGGCTTAGGAGGAGTCCTTACTTTAGGCAGAGTCAGCCACTCATATGGTATCAGTCAATTAAATGAAACTTTCTTCTTTCGTGTCTTTGGAATGGCTTGCACATTTAGCACAATCGGAACCTCAGCTTTGTACCTTCTGATCTCAAGATTTTTTTGATTAGGATAGAACGCTATGACTTGATATGAGAATGGTGCTTCTTTTGCGCCGTTTTGATATGTCATCGGACTGAAAAAAAGCCTAGTCGTACCCTGGTGCTTACCAACTGATTTTAATAAAAGAAGTCCTATAAGTAATAAAATTTTATAAAACCTTCAACAAGAGAAATAGAGTAGTCTCAAAGTTACTTACTTAAAAAAGATCCACGTTGGTTGTCTTAAAGGATCTTCATTATTATATTGGAATGTCATTCCCAAATCTGGAATTTCGACTTTAAAGAGTTCTTCTGCATAATCTAAGTGAGTGCGAAGAGGAAGTGCCGTTTCGATCCATTTATAATCTTTGAAACGTTTCTTTAGATAAGCGTAAGCATCAAATCTAACCAAATAAGTAAGAGCAATTGTGGTTATCTTGTTTTCTTTCTTGTTTACGAAAACCTTTATAGGCAACTGATCGTTTTTTAAAGGGAAATAATACTGATCTGTAATGGGATCATTTTTATCTATTCTTTCTGGCTCCCCTAAAGTGGGTATAAGTTCTTTCGGGTCATTTGTCTTTTTTAGACGAAAAATTTTTTCAAACTCATCCTCTGTTCGTTGAGGAGACATTTGTGACTTACATCCAACAAGAATAAAGAGAAGTATGAGACTTATAATTTTCATTTATCATTTTCCTTTGAGTCGATGATTTTCTTTATGGCCAAAAAAGCCAAAGGATTAAATGTCATTAAACGAGATTGATCTGTGTAAAAAGTCTCAAGGTCATTTGAGAAGTCTTCATCGATTGAATCTTTAGAATCTGGCATAAGAAGTTTCTGAGGTGGTACAGGTCTGAAATAATCATCAATAGTCCAACCCGATACTTTAATAAATTCAAGTTTATGAGCAGGGTCTATACTCGGAAAGGCAATATGAGCCATTTCATGGATGATGATAGCTCTTTTGTCTTTTTCTTTAAAGAATCGATCAAAAATCATTAATGTTCTAGTTGAGGCAAAACTAGCAGCAGGATTCTTTGGACTCCCTCCCACGTCTCCTCGAAGTATTTCTGCTAAGTCATATTTACTGAGCCAAGGTGGCAAAAGAGAAAGATTTTCTTGAACGATCTTTTTGTCAGCGGCATTCCAGCTTTTTATTTTGGGCTTAATATTCTTGAATATCTGGTTAGTGGAATCTTGAAAATAATTAGATCTTTCAATTTCTCGACAGTGAGCATCCCTAGTGTGAGCGGATACTTTTGTTCCATCACTTTTTGTGTAAGCATTGATCCACTGTTCACGGACATAAATTTCATGAGGGCCGCAAGGCTCAGCAAAAACGAGTGATGAAATTAAAACCAGGAAAATGAACGCCATCATAAAATTCTAACAGCATCAGAGCGAGGGTCAACTTTAGAAATAAAAAAAGCCCAGTGTGTTAAACTGGGCTTTAGTATAATTCACTCATTGGTGAGATCATCACTTGAATAAAAGAATGGGGTGGCGCTAGATACTGGAGACAATCGTATACACTACCTACTATTTGCCACAGCCAAGCAAGAGGTTAAGTCTTTGAAATAAAAATGGTTTCTTCGATTTAGTGCCAGAAAGAACTATCTGTTAGGACTTAGGATTATTGTTCTTTCAGGAACCAATAGACGCCTTTGATGTCTTCTTTTATCTCAGAAATGACAAACAGAAGGGCTAGTTCATCTATTTGCTCTATCATGCCGACAACCCAGGCAATGTAAAACAGCCACTCATTCGGCTCATAGAAGAAGCAAGCAACAATAAACAGACTGGCCGTTAGTGCCGATAGTTTGGCCGAATACGTATGGAAAGCTGTTTCGCGTCTAAACTTTATAAATGAAACAACTGGCTGTAGGAAATACAGAATCATTAAGATCCAGGTCTCCCAAATGTGCGCTTGAATAAATTCAGGATAGAACCAAACTACACTAAAGAAACCGGCAAGCAAAAGAACTGCATCGCCAATGGAGTCGAGCCTGGAACCCATCTTAGAACTAACCTTGAAATATCGAGCTGCCTTTCCATCCAGGTAATCGGTTGCCATGCCAATCAACATGATCAATCCTGTTTCAAATTTCAGACCAAGAAGGGTTGTAGCAACTACAAAAGGAACAGCGATCATGCGTGAGCAACTAATCCAATCTGCAACATTTAGTTTTTTCAATTGATTAAGCATAAGTAATTTTAGATTAAATTAACAGTTATCAAGTGTCAAAAGAGTTTGAAGTGCTATTATTGAGGAATGAACCACTCTGACTCTCACTTACAAAGAACACTTGGTCCCGTCATGCTTTGGGGCTTGGGTGTGGGCTACGTTATCTCCGGAATGTACTTCGGTTGGAATCTTGGGTTACCCGCAGGTGGAACTCTGGGGCTGGCGATCTCCACGATCTTCATCGCGCTCATGTACGTGTTCTTTACCTTTAGCTACTGCGAACTCGCTTGCGCGATTCCAAAGGCTGGCGGCGTATTTGACTATGCAAACCGCGCCATGGGTACGGATTTGGGTTTCATTGCAGGAATTGCCCAACTGATCGAGTTTGTGTTTGCACCGCCAGCGATTGCTTTTGCGATCGGTGCTTACTTCCACGAATTTTTCCCGAACATCCCGATCTTTGCCATTGCTACCGGAGCTTTTGTGATTTTCACATCCCTCAATATCTTCGGCGTGAAGGCAGCTGCGCGCTTTGAGTTGTTCATCACCATTTTTGCTGTGCTTGAATTGCTGATATTCGCAGGCGTGACTCTTCCTCACTTTGATTCCACTCACCTCGCCACCAATGCGCTCCCAAATGGAGTGACCGGAATCTTCGCATCCATTCCATTTGCGATCTGGTTTTTCTTGGGCATTGAAGGCGTGGCAAACGTGGCGGAAGAAACCATCAATCCACAGAAAAATATTTTAAAAGGATTCGGCTGGGCGATCTTTACTCTTGTGGTTCTTTGTTTTCTTACTTTCGTTTCTTCGATCGGCGTGAACGGCTGGGAAGCAATCGTGTATCCGACTCCGGGTGCTGCTCCTTCAGACTCCCCACTTCCACTCGCACTTTCTCACATCGTGGGTAAAGATAATTATCTATATCACTTGCTCCTCACGATCGGGCTTTTCGGACTCGTGGCATCTTTCCACGGAATCATTCTCGCTGCAGGCCGCGTGACTTACGAATTCGGCAGAGTCGGATACTTCCCGAGAATTTTAGGTGAAACTCACCCTAAATTTAAAACTCCAGCCAAGGCATTAGTCTTGAACATGATTGTAGGAATAGGCGCTCTTCTCACCGGCAAAACCGGCGAAATCATCACGATTGCCTGTTTTGGAGCGATTACGCTTTATATCTTTGGCCTAGTGACTTTCTTCATTCTCCGTAAGAATGAGCCGAATCTTCCACGTCCGTTCGTAGCTCAGCTTTATCCATGGGTGCAGATCTTTGCGCTCGTCGTGGCGATAGTGAGTTTCATCTCGATGATGATCTTCAATCTGACGTTGGGATTGATTTATCTCGGCGTAATACTCGTTGCCTACCTCTGGTACAAATTCTTTATCGGTGATGCAGAGAAAAAGGCTGTAGCCGGTTAACTCTACTCCATATCTTTCAAAATGGTTGGGGTGCAAGGATTTGATCATCAGGGTTCTGGAGATTAACCAGCAGAAATAAAAAAAGCCCAGTGGGTTAAACTGGGCTTTAGTATAATTCACTCATTGCTGAGATCATCACTTGAATAAAAGAATGGGGTGGATGACGGTTTTAAGGCCAACCACCCAATTACATTCTATTTAACTCATCAGAATAGCAATTTGTAGCAAAAAATCATCATTTCATAGTTTTTCGCTCAAATAGTGAAATCACATCTGCATTTTCCACCTTCGGCACTTTGTAACCAAGCTTATTTGTCCCACCTTGAACATCCACGCCCGCTTTTCGGAGATAGAGATTCGTCGTCTTGAGTTCATTGTGTCCAACGATACTCATCACACGGGCCAGGCTTTCGCCTCGCGCAAGCAGATTGGTTATAAAAGTGGCCCTCAGGTCATGGAACTTCACAGGTGTAATTCCAATCCCAAAACAAAAATCTCTAGTCACCCGTGCTTGTTCTCCATGCTCCCATTCCGAGAGTCTAGGAAGAACAAGATCTGCCTCAGCTTTGACTTTGTACTCTCTTAAAAAAGAAAGTAGGTCATCTGAGATCGGAACCACACGGCTTCTACGAGTCTTCGTCGCACAGAATCCATTTTTAGAAGTCCACTGTCTGGTCACTGAAATCGTTTGCGCATCAAAATCAATGTCCGACCAC